>JBBISE010000053.1:0-19102 GCA_037441445.1 Salinivirgaceae bacterium | reverse complement strand
TGTTCCTGTTGAATATAAACTAATTAAGAGTATGTGACATGTGCATACCCCAGTTAATAAATTTATAATTGCAGGCGTCTTCATTTTCCAATATCTGAATTTATTTTTCCATTCTAAAATCATACATCGTTAATCCTTGTTCAAGATTCTAAACCACACAGCGACATAGATTTTTTCCTAAAAGCTAAATCCCTAATCCCTAAATCCCCAGGGAAGGTGGTTGATTCGTTTATTTGGGTTGCCCCAATTAGCACATCTTCCTCTTTAACTCATTGTCAAAGTAAAAAATAGTCAGTCCCTACACTTTACGCTAATAAAGGGCGAAAAAAACGAATAGCAAAAAAAACTCAGAATTATTCTCCACTAACAGGTAAAATCTTGAATTTCTGACAATTAAATTTCAATAACTTGAGTATAGAAAATTTCAGTACTCCCGTAATTTTAACCCACCAGAACACTCCGTCTTACTTTCAACAAACGGAATAACAAATCATTCACGAATAAGCACAAAACACGGCACCCCTATTGCACTGGCTGGCAGGCAACATTTTCCTTAAATTATGATTAAACAAGAATTTAGTGTATTTTTGCACTCAATTTTAACGGAAAATATAAAACCACATGATACAGGAAGATCTTTTTAAGAAAATTATTGCACACTCCAAGGAGTATGGATTTGTGTTTCAATCGAGTGAGATTTACGACGGATTAAGCGCTGTTTACGACTATGGACAAAACGGGGCAGCCCTAAAATTTAATATACGTGAGTATTGGTGGAAAGCCATGACCATGCTAAATGAAAATATCGTGGGCATAGACTCGGCCATTTTTATGCACCCAACCATATGGAAAGCATCCGGGCACGTTGGCGCTTTCAACGACCCCCTTATTGACAACAAGGACTCAAAAAAGCGATACCGCGCTGATGTTCTGGTCGAAGAGCATATTCAAAAAATTGAGGATAAAATAAACAAAGAAGTAGCAAAAGCCGAGAAACGTTTTGGCGACAGCTTTAACCGCGAGCAATTTGTGACCACAAACCCAAAGGTACTGGAATATGTGGCCGAAATGGAATCGGCCTCAAAACGCCTTGCCGAAGTTCAAAACAACAACGACCTTGAAGGGTTTAAAAAATTTATCGAGGATTTACAAATTGTTTGCCCGGTGAGTGGAACCCGCAACTGGACCGACGTGCGCCAGTTTAACCTGATGTTTGACACAAAACTGGGTTCAGTCAGCGATGATGCTAACACCATCTACCTCCGACCCGAAACCGCTCAGGGAATTTTTGTAAACTATTCCAACGTGGCCAAAACCGGTCGCATGAAGATTCCGTTTGGAATTGCCCAGGTTGGGAAAGCTTTCCGCAACGAGATTGTAGCCCGCCAGTTTATTTTCCGTATGCGCGAATTCGAGCAAATGGAAATGCAGTTTTTTGTTAAACCCGGGGATGAAAAACAATGGTTCGAGCACTGGAAGAAAGTCCGTATGGCCTGGCATAAAAACCTGGGAATCAACCCGGCCAAATATCGCTACCACGATCACGAGAAATTGGCGCATTACGCCAATGCCGCTACCGATATCGAATTTGAATTCCCCATTGGTTTTAAAGAGGTGGAAGGAATCCACTCGCGTACCGATTTTGACCTGAAGCAACATCAGGAATATTCAGGCAAAAAATTGCAATATTTTGATAACGAGGAAAATGCAAGTTATGTTCCATACGTTATTGAAACGTCCATTGGTTTGGACAGAATGTTCCTTTTGGTGCTCTCCTCGGCCTATAAAGAAGAAGTTGTGGAAAGTGAAGGAAAATCAGATACCCGCGTTGTATTGCAAATTCCGGCGGCATTGGCTCCAATAAAAGTGGCCGTTCTGCCACTGATAAAAAAAGATGGCCTGCCCGAAAAAGCCATGGAAATTATTAACAGCTTGAAATACGATTTTGCCTGTCAGTACGACGAAAAAGACAGCATCGGAAAGCGCTATCGCCGTCAGGATGCTATTGGAACACCCTATTGCCTCACCATCGACCACGAAACGCTGACTACCAACACGGTAACCATTCGCGACAGGGACACCATGGCTCAGGAACGTATTGCCATCGATCAACTTAACCAAATTATTGACGAAAAAGTTTCCATGAAGCATTTGTTGCGGAAATTAGACAATAATTTGTAATTTTACACCCAACAATCCTTTGACTATGAACTTGATAAAAAATTTCCCACAAATTGCCCTTGTGGTTGTGGCTCTTTCAATGGGTATAACGTCCGAATCACTTGCCCAGACGAAAACCGAAAGGGAAGAAAAAATAGAAGGTTACAAGTATGAGAAAAGGCTTGTTGGTCCAACGCATAAAAAAAGTAGCGTGCTTGAGATTATGGTTGACAAGTATAACAATTATATGGTAGCCACTTTCAGGGCAGAAAAGGCCGCTTATACTTATTTGAAAATATACAGGTTATACACATGGGAAGAGGTGCTTACGCTGCACATGAACGACAATCGTATAGAACTGTATAACAGCACCTTCGACCCCGATGGTCAGTTCTTTTTCGCCAACACCGATATATACCGGAACCGCTTTAAGAAAATCAACCTCCAAACCAAAGAATACGAAGAGGTCGATTGTAATGTCATCCCGAACGGGTGTCAGAAAATTGAGCCACGGCAATATACAACAGAGGCATACACGGAAAACAACCATTATTACATTTACCGTCCAGAACGCTTTCTGAACTCGATTCTGATTCTGAAAAGCCGTGAATTGATTGAAGCAGAGAAAGCCCGTACACCGAATTTCCTGATTGACGAAGAGGAGGAGAAAAAACGGCTCGAAGGGGAAGTGAATATGGCCGATCCAAATCAATTGCCCGAAAACCCCGAGGAGGTTAAAAAAATTGAGCAAGCCATAGAAAAACCCAAGGTGGTTGTTCCCAAAGACCCTATAAACTATGTTGATCTTATGCTGAACAAGAAAACCATCGATGATTTAGGACGATATAAATATGTCAGGTACTCCGAGTATGAAATAATTATAAACAATTGGCTGGCAGCCACATTCGAGTACGAGAGAAACAAGACCAAATCTATCACCATAAGCGAAGACGAGTTCAAAACCCTGACTACGACAGGCTCGGTCGAAAAAGGGGAACTCCGGCTACTCATTCCTGCCAACCTCATAAAGAATTAATGATGCAGGCAGCATGAACGCGGACAAAAACGTCAGCATCCTAAAAGACAACTATTCAGGTCTAAACCCCGAGGCTGGCTGCGATGAAGCCGGGCGTGGCTGTCTTGCAGGACCAGTAGTGGCTGCCGCGGTAATTCTTCCAGCAAAATTTGAACACCCTTTTCTGAACGACTCGAAACAACTTACAACCTTGCAAAGAGAAATCGCGAAGAAGGCTATTCTTGAAAATGCCCTTGATTTTAGCATCGCATTTATTGACAATGAAACTATTGATAAAATAAACATTCTGAGTGCATCGATCATGGGCATGCAGCAGGCTCTCGACGATCTGAAAGTTCGTCCCTTTTTCGTTATTGTGGATGGAAACCGGTTTAAACCCTACAGTGTTCCATTCAAAACAATAGTCAAAGGAGACAGTTTGTTTAAAAGCATAGCCGCTGCTTCCATTTTGGCTAAAACGGCCCGAGACGAGTTTATGGAAAAATTGTCGAATGATTTTCCACAATATCAATGGCAAAAAAACAAAGGATATCCAACTGCTGAACACCGCGAAGCAATAAGAAAGTTCGGGGTGACACCACATCACCGCAAAAGTTTTACCTTGCTGGACAGGCAATTAAAAATTGAATTTTGATTTGTTCTTATCCACTTCCTTTGATTGAAAGTAGATGATGGCACCAATAATGGGCACCAAGAGCAACAAGGGGATAAGAAATTTATTTTTACCTGTTCTTATTACATCAATAATTGCAAGAACTGTGTAATACAAGCCTATTGTTAGCAGGATGAAAAGTACAAAGCGTATCATGGATCGTAAGGTTTATGTCGCAAAGGTACAACTATTTCGGATAGATAAAGAGGTAAAAATGAAAAGGGGCTTCAATTTTCCGTCAATACCGGAATATAAGGTTGAACCCGTTTCGTCAGACCTGTAAAACTGACTTATAAGATCTTTTCAGCTAATCATGTCGCAATAAATCAAACTTTTTCCCGAAATTTTAATTTCGAGCACCGTTTTTGCTAAATTTGCCTGACAAAAACCGGCAAAATGCAAGCACAATCCTTACCATCGCTGTTTGAACTCTTTAACTCGAAACGCATTGCCATTATTGGCGACGTTATGATTGACTCATACCTGTGGGGTAAAGCCGAACGGATATCGCCCGAGGCTCCCGTTCCCGTGGTCTCGGTCACCAAACGTGAAAGCCGCATGGGCGGAGCAGCCAACGTGGCCATTAACATAAAAGCACTGGGAGCCACCCCCGTAATGCTTGCCGTAATTGGCGATGATGAGCGCGGACATGAATTCCTTCACCTCCTTCAGGAATGCGGAATTGAAGATATGGGCATTATGACCTCAAAGGAAAGGAAAACAACTGTTAAACATCGCGTTATTGCCTCAAACCAGCATTTACTGAGGGTCGATGACGAAATATCGTCACCCATAAAAGACGGTCTGGAACAGAAATTCGTTGCTCACTGCCTGAAAGTACTATCGAACCAAAAACCCGATGCCATAATATTTGAAGATTACGACAAGGGTAATATCACACCCACAGTAATAGCCCGGATTGTTGAATTCGCAAACACACACAACATCCCAACCCTGATAGATCCAAAGAAACGCAATTTCGATTTTTACAAAGGGGTTACCCTGTTCAAACCCAATTTTAAAGAGTTGGTCGAAGGAATAAAAATGGAGAATCTCCCAAAAGACAACCCCGGTGAGATTGCCAGCGCAGCCAACAAACTTCGCGAACAACTGATGGCCAGTTATTTAATGGTCACCTTGTCAGAACACGGCATTTTAATCACCAACGGGAACCGTTTTTTCCACATGCCGGCACAAAAACGCGAAATTTCCGATGTAAGTGGTGCCGGCGATACCGTAATCAGTGTGACAGCCGCCGCATTAAGTTCCGGAATGGAAATGGAAACTGTTGCCACTATTGCTAACATTGCCGGGGGTCTGGTTTGCGAAAAATCAGGCGTAGTGCCGGTCGATAAGGCACAGCTTCTTCAGGAATGTATTGAATATTTCGAAAATCAAAGAGAGCAAATATGATTAGAATTCTACTTCTCGCTTTTTTGGTGACATCAAACACCTTGATTGCCCAGCAAAACCACCGCGATTCGATTGACGTGCTCCATTACAGCATACACCTGCAAATCACCCAATTATCGCAAAATTTCATCTCCGGTAAAACCACAATCCTGTTCAGGCCGGTATTTTCAAACACAACTCAGTTCGGCTTCGATTTTCAAAAACTTACCGTTGACAGTATCAAGTTTAACAACCAAAGCGTAGCATTTAATCACGAATTAAACATTGTTCGAATTTCATCTGAACAATCTCACGAAGTATCTGAAACCTTAACCGCCGAAATTTTCTACCAGGGAATCCCTGCAAAGGATCCAACGGGATGGGGCGGCTTCTTCTTTTCAACCGGACAGGCATTCAACCTGGGAGTTGGAATGTCGGTCAATCCGCATGTTTACGGACGTTGCTGGTATCCATGCATCGACAACTTTACCGATAAAGCCACCTACGACTTTTACATTACTACCCTTCCCACACACAAAGCCACTTGTGGAGGCACCTATCAATCGGACACACTCAACCGGCAAGGGAACAAAGTCTGGCATTGGAAACTCGAACAGCCTTCGCCAACCTATTTAACCAGCGTGGCAGTAGGTGATTTCCAGAAAGTAGAGTACAATTGTCAGGGTTTACAAGGCAACATTCCTATCGAGGTGTTTTGCTCCCCTGGACAGGTTGGTTCTGTGACTACAGCGTTTGCCGGAGTCCCTCAAATGATCCAGATTTTCGAAAATGCCCTCGGGCCCTATCCTTTCCCGCGTGCCGGTTATTCGGTCGTCAACTTCTCGTCGGGCGCCATGGAACACATAATGAACATCGCCTATCCGGGCAACGCCATTTCAACAACGCTTGCCGACCAAACATTAATGGCTCATGAACTCTCGCATATGTGGTTTGGAAACAACGTTACCTGTGCTACAGCGGAAGATATGTGGCTGAACGAAGGTTGGGCATCCTATTGCGAAGCCCTTTTCGTTGAAGGGCGCTATGGAATTGAAGCAGGAAAGGCCTACTCGCTCAACAACCACAAATTTGTTTTGCAGAGAGCTCATGTAAACGACGGCGCGTTCCTGCCACTGTATGGCATAGGCCACAACGATACCTATGGAACCACTGTCTATAAAAAAGGGGCTGATGTTGCCCGTACCCTCCGGGGATATTTGGGCGATTCCTTGTTTTTCGGTTCGTTGAAACAGTGGTTTGCTGAACATGCATTTGAGTCAAAAACAACCTTCGAATTTCGCGATTTCCTCACCAATTACACGGGGTTAAACCTCTCTCCGTTCTTTGACACCTGGGTTTTCAACGCCGGCTTCCCACACTACTCTTTGTCTGGAATCTCCATTGAAGGAACAGTGGCCGATATTCAAATCAGACAAAATAGGTTTGGAAGCCAATTTATGGGCGATGCCAACAAGGTTAGCGTAACATTTTTTAATTCCCCTACCGATACGGCAACCCGTTTGGTTCAGTTCGATGGCCGGTATGGTGCCGCGCAATTCAATCTGCCCTTTGAGCCCAAATTTGCCATTGTCGATTACAACTGTCTTTTGGGTGATGCCACCATTAAACAGGAAAAAATGGTCCGTGGTTCTCAAATGGCCTTTACTGACCAGTATTTTACCGTTTACCCGCAAACATACACTGATTCGGCGTGGGTTCATGTTACATACAACATGGTAAAGCCCTGTAATTACGGACAAATTTATGATGGATTAGAACTTTCACCCCACTACTATTGGACAGTAAACATGGAGTCTTATGGAAATTTCAAGGGACGGGCACGCTTCATGCATACCACCTCGCAAAACCCAGCCGATACGGCTTGGTCGCCCCTTCCTGCCGATCGGTTTGAGATGCTCTACCGGGAAAAACCAGGCCAACCCTGGAAAAAAATACAAATACAAAACAACCTCAGCTGGACCAGCGGTTTTTGTTACGTTGACAGCCTTGTCAATGGCGATTATGCTTTCGGAATCTGGCGCTATGATATTGTTGATGTACCCTCGGAAATGTCGAAAAACGAAATACGCATCTTGCCGAACCCCGCAAAAGGGAAGATTGCTTTTGAGGTTGGGATGGATCAGTTCCAGTCGATTGAAATTTATAGCCTGGACGGGAAACAAATGGGAACAGTTAGTCCGGTAATCGGTTCAACAGTTGAATTAGACATAGCGCAATACCCCGAAGGAACCTATATTGCCCGGTTTCTTGACGGCGCTAAAGGTGCTGTAAGTCCAAAATTTGTTGTCATACGATAGAGCTACTCTATGGACGTGGCGAGGCTCAATAACAAGCAGTTAGCTTTCCATTATCAGAAAGGAGAAGGGGTTCCCATGGTGTTGTTACATGGCTATCTTGAATCCATGAACGTTTATCAATCCTTTCTTGGTCAATATATTAAGGATCGTTCCGTTTTGATTTTAGACACACCCGGCCATGGAAAGTCAGAGGCAATGTTCTTGGAGCAGACAATGGAGGACATTGCAAAACAAATTATTCTACTACTCGACTATCTTAATATTCAGACATTTGCCATTTATGGTCACTCCATGGGCGGTTACGTGGCACAGGCTGTTGTGAAAATGGTACCTGACCGTGTGGCATTATTGGGACTCCTTCACAGTAATGTTTTTGCCGATAGTGTTGAGAAAAAAGAAAACCGGCGCCGCGAAATTGAGTTAATCCGGCAGGGGAAACTGCCTCTTATTGCTGAAGCTTTTATGCCCAGGGTCGTCGCCGGGTATAATTTGGAGCGGCTTTCTGCAACCATTAAACAATGGGTCGATGATGTAAAAACCATGAATCCCGAAGGGATAATCGCATGTCTGAATGCCATGATGAACCGTCCCGACAACCGCCAATTGCTTGATGGAACCACACCAATACACCTTATTGGAAGCGATTCGGATCCTTTATTATCAACTGAAACCATAGAGGGAATGCGAAAAGGAACAGCAGTTCAGTATTTTACATCAATAAAAAACTGCGGACATGCCTCGTTTGTTGAGCAACCCCAAGAATTAGCCAAGGGCATTTTTGATGCCCTTGAGAACTAAAAATGCTATTTCCTCAAGCAATTTACCGGGTTTTACCTCCCTGTCATTTTTTCCGGAACTACGTATTTGTCAAATTCATCGGCGGTAAGATAACCTAATTGGATAGCGGCCTCTTTCAACGTAAGGTTTTCTTTGTAGGCTTTCTTGGCTATTTCGGCAGCCTTGTCGTAACCAATAAAGGGGTTGAGGGCGGTTACCAACATCAATGAATTGCTCACATGATGCTTTATTTGTTGAATATTGGGTTCAATCCCTGAAACACAATGTTCAACAAACGACCGACAACCATCAGCCAGCAACTTGGCCGATTGCAGGAAATTTGAAACCATGACTGGTTTGAAAACGTTGAGTTCGAAGTGACCATGGGCATTGGCAAAAGAGATGGCGGCGTCATTGCCAAAAACCTGGGCACAAATCATGGTTATTGATTCAATCTGCGTTGGATTTACTTTTCCCGGCATAATGGACGAACCAGGCTCGTTTGCCGGCAGGATTATTTCTCCAATTCCGGAACGAGGCCCTGACGCAAGCACACGCAAATCATTGGCAATCTTAACTATTGAAATTGCCACCTGTTTCAGGGCTCCGTGCGATTCAACAAACGCGTCGTGCGATGCCAAAGCTTCAAATTTGTTCTTTGCTGTCACAAATGGAAGACCTGTCAGCTCGGCAATCTTGGCCGCAACTTTTTCCGCATATCCTTTGGGTGCATTTATTCCTGTTCCAACTGCGGTTCCCCCCAAAGCCAATTCAGCCATGTGGGGAAGAGTATTTTTTATCGCCTCTATTCCGTGATCCAATTGCGATACATAACCGCTAAACTCCTGTCCCAAAGTAAGAGGGGTTGCATCCATGAAGTGTGTCCGGCCAATTTTTACAATGGCGTCAAATTCGGTCGATTTTTTTTCCAGTGCATTTCTGAGTTCTGACAATGCCGGAATAGTCAATTGTACCAGTGTTTTGTATGCCGCAATATGCATGGCTGTAGGAAACGTATCGTTCGATGATTGCGATTTGTTAACATCATCGTTGGGGTGAATTTCGGGCTTTCCTTCGCCCAGTCGATTCCCTGAAAGAACGTGGGCCCGGTTCGAGATAACTTCATTGAGGTTCATGTTGGTTTGGGTTCCCGAACCGGTTTGCCATATTACCAGTGGAAATTGATCATTTAGTGTTCCATCCATGATTTCATCACAAACCGTGGCAATTCTTTTTGCCCTTTCAAGGTCCAGAACACCAAGTTCGACATTTGTCAAGGCTGCTGCTTTTTTAAGGCAAGCCATGGCCAGTATTATCTCGGAAGGCATTGAACCCTCCTCTCCTATTTTAAAATTGTTTCTTGAACGCTCGGTCTGAGCTCCCCAGTATTTATCGGCAGGGACTTTGACCTCGCCCATGGAGTCTTTTTCAATACGGAAATTTGCCATAGTTTGGTGGTATTTAGCAATTAATACTAGTTCTTTTGCTAATATACAACTAAATTAAGGCATGTCAATACACCCAATAAAAAATTCAGGAACCGGACACACTATTTTGTATCCATAAGCCCAAGCATCATTATACAACATCCCTCTTTCCCGTCCTGGAAATGGACTGAAATGTAATAAACCTGGGTTTTATTGCACATGAAGTCAAATACAGCTGATTGGGCCCCATTATCAACCGTTATGTAGTCTGTGTGCTGATCGAAGATTCTTACTATTGGTTTACCGGGTTTGGTTGGATCTGCTGCAACAGAAAAACGATACCGACTTCCTTTATTCATAACTATGCTCTTCTCATCGGATGTCGGCTTTTTTGCCCTGGTTTCCGGAAAAGTAACCTTATAATCTCTTAAATAAGTGCCCCCCTCGATACTTTTGTAGGCCTCGCGCCTTAAGCTGTTATCGCATTGAGCACTTACTGACCGGGGAAAAAGAAATAAAGTGGAAGTTATTGTAATGAACAGTATAAACGAAACCTGAGCACTGCGTTTTTGGTTGGGGACATTGCATTCCTGGCCAATCTCTTGTCTATTATTCCGGTATATTCTATCCATCAGGGTCTATTTCAACTGTCGATTTCAGTTGTTGATTATAGGTGATTTGGTAACATATAGCAATTCAACGACAAAAATAATACTTTAGTGTGTTTTAAAATTGCCGGTTATTAACTATTGCACAATAATAGTCAAAAAAAGAACCATTTATTCGGCGGTTTGCATGGTCCACATCAGATACGATTTTATAAAATCGTCAATCTCGCCATCAAGCACCGATTGCACATCGGATGTTTCAAAGGATGTGCGTACATCCTTTGCCAGTTTGTAAGGATGTAAAACGTAATTTCTAATTTGCGAACCAAAATCAATGCGCTTTTTTGAACCTTCTATTTCGGCCTGTTTCTCTCGCTTTTTTTGCAATTCCAGATCGTAAAGTTGTGATTTTAGCAAGCGCAGCGCATTCTCGCGGTTATTGTGTTGCGAACGGGTCTCGGTATTTTCAATGGTAATCCCGGTAGGGAGGTGCCGAACCCGTACTCCGGTTTCCACTTTATTGACATTTTGCCCGCCAGCGCCAGAAGAACGGAAAGTATCCCACTCTATATCAGCCGGATTAATCACAATTTCGATATTTTCGTCAATCAACGGAGACACAAAGACCGACGCAAACGACGTTTGACGCTTATTCTGGGCATTGAAAGGTGAAAGGCGTACCAATCGGTGAACTCCAATTTCAGCCTTCAGGTAGCCATAAGCATACTCGCCCTCGAACTGTAGGGTCACCGACTTAATTCCGGCCTCATCGCCGGGCGTGCAGTTTATTTCGCTAATTTTATAGCGGTGCCGCTCGGCATACCGGAGGTACATCCGCATGAGCATTTCAGCCCAGTCGTTGCTCTCGGTTCCTCCGGCTCCCGCGTTGATTTTCAGAACAGCCCCAAGCCGATCCTCTTCGTTGCGCAGCATATTTTTAAATTCAACCTCCTCAACCAAAATAAGAGTCTGGTTATATTGCGCTTCCAGTTCGGAATCGTCGGCCTGGCCTTCTTTATAAAAATCGTACAGTACAGACAAATCATCGGCACTTTTCGAAACATCTTCGAAAGCCTCGACCCATATCTTGAGCCCCTTTATAAACTTGAGTTGCTTTTCGGCCTTTTCAGTGTCGTTCCAAAAACCTTCGACCTGGGTTTTTATCTCCTCTTCCTCGATTCGAATCTTTTTTGCATCAATGTCAAAGATGCCTCCTCAACGCTTCTACGCGTCTCAAAAGCTCCTTCAGGTTGTCGGATGTAATCATATGGTTATCGTTTTGGCCGGCAAAGTTATACTTTTTCTCATCATTTCAACTCAATATAAATTCCCTTTAAACCGTCGAAGTTCCATAAGCGTGACATTTCCAGAAATACTTGGTAATCTTTGGGTAATATAAGACTTGAGCGGATGATGATTTTTCGTGTCACCGAGACCTTTGTTTTGTCAAATTGCAACAACAGCTCCATTTCTCCAAATGGGGCTTTCTTACTCTCGATTATTTGACGAGAAATTGGCTTGGCTCCTTTTGGCAGGTTTACTGTAAAGACTTCTTCCTGTGTTATTGCGTGAGGCAGTCTGACAGGACTGCCGATTGAATCAGACAAAGACCCTAGCTGCCAACTGTCGAAACCTTGTCGGGAAACGGGCAAATCAATATGCACCACTTTTCCTATAGGTTCAAGCTGCGTCTCGGGTATTTTGATACCGAACCGTTGCGAAGAAAATTCTTCTGACACAAATTCTACAATTTCAGCACCTTTAGCCGATATAATATCGGAACCCTTTGGTTGTACCGACCGCTTAACCAGGAAATTTAAACCTGCCCCTGACATTTCAGATTTTATTGCTCCGCTGAATGTTGTTTTGTTCAGCTTTTTATCGTAGTTTAAGGTCATCTCAGCATTTGACTTCAAGGTTTTGGTTACTTTTCCTGAAACCCGCACCAGTCCATCGTTCGATGCAGCAACATAGGCAAAGCCCTGTACATCTATCGGATTTTCTTTATGTAACCTAATTGGGGACAGTGCAATTGGCTCCTGGTTAACGTACAAAAGCAAAAACACATCGGTGGTAGCCAAAATATTGGCATGGCTTTCATCGGCCAGTGGCTCTGGAATTTTAAGCAAAAGTCTTGCATGGATATTTTTTTCAAGCAAACGGTTTTGAAAAGCCAGGGCTTTTTCTAAAGGGGTACCGCTGTTTCTTTTTATGGTGTTAACAGGCGATTGCAATGGAAATGCCTGAAAATCAAGAGGAACATTTATAGTTCTGATACCCATAATATCTTTCTGAATGTCTAATGCCAATTCAAATTCTTCGGGCGACAGTGGTTTTATTTCCAAGGCCAACGGATCTATCTGGGCAAACAATTCTGCTAATGTCATTTTTCCGGTTTGTGCCTGAACGTGTGGAACAAACGCTTGATCAACCACTCCAAAACTTTCTATTGCGGGCACATCAACCAATCGATAGCGGTAGGTAACCTTTCCCGCTTCGGTAATAATTTCGGGACGGGGCATTCCTGGTCTCTCGGAAATGGAAAAATCAATTCCTTCGGGAACTACAAAAACAAGTTCCAGATCGTCAACCGGCATGTTAATCCTTAAAGGTTCAAGAACCTGAATATATCCCAATGACGGCTTTTTAGATTCAATCGTGTATGAAAGATCAGCAACAGCGCCAATTTCAAGTCCGGTATGGGTTATGACCATTTCCCTTAATTGGTTGTAAGCCCCGCTGTTTGCAGCCCACGATGGCAAAACTTCGTTCAGTGCATTTTGGGGCCCTGCAATCAGTTTGCCATTGGCCATAGTGGTTTGCATTCGGTTGATTTTCAACGTTTGATATTCGGGATTGTAAACAACAAAAGTTTCTCCAAACAAACGGTGGAATGAATGATAAGTCTTGTACTCCAAACGGTGTTCATAATTTAAAGTATATCCACCATCGGTGTTAAAGATGTACTCTTTCTTCAACAAAAGGTATCGTGCATCGTGCTGCGTTGGATACAAATTGGATACTAAAACCGAAAATATTGATATAAGGATTAGTTTCATGGTTTTCGTTTTTTTGAATGGTTTTTAGTGCAAGGTTAAATCGGCAAACAATTTTCCTAAGCATGTCTATAATTTTATTATGAAGGGCTGGCGGAACCGGTTCCTTAGGTCAACCAACGTTAAAAATTCAGACCAGGCTGCAGCAGGATAAACACGTTGTTCGAACCGCTCGGTGGTATTGGCCGTTATGATATTTCCCACTACTTTTACCTCGGTATTTATGGTAGCGTACTTTCCTTTGCTGCTACCAATGTATTTTTCAATATCCTGAAGCTTCGGTTTCCCAGGAAGAGTAATTTCCTCCGATATTTCGACCTGTTGAGAGCAGTTTCCCGTAAAATCAAAATTCCGCTCCTTGGGTTCATTGACCCATCCCTGGTAAAACTGGGCATATCCAAAGACACCATTGCTTGTCATTGTTTTAAAAATCAATGTTTTACCCTGAGTACTGGCAAAATAGGGAATGGAATAAGAAACAGTAATTAAAACGGGCGCCTCGTAATATTTATACGGATCCGTATATCGGGCCTCCTTAATAATTGCGGTAGGATAGATTTGTAAAATCTGGTTTCGCAGGTTCGAATCCCAATGACTTCTGAAACTTCGGGTAAAAATGGCGCGAACCATGGCATCACTTTGTCCTTCGGCTGTAACGGTAATGGTTCCTTGAAGTGTACCTTCGGTGTCAAGGATGGCTTTGTTGTTGATTTTAAGGTAATGGTTATCGGGGCTGGAGACCGGAGTTTCGCGAAGGATGTCACCCTGTGGCAGACCAAGAAGATAGTTTTGTTGTTGTTCGCGGCTCGACCAGAGTTCACGGACAAAAGGAACCCAGGTGGGGTCAAGCAGCTTATATTCACCACTACGCAGTTTCACAACTGTAACACTGTGATTAAACTGGTCAGCTGGTATATTTTCGATTCTGGAACCTGCCATAGTCATAGCGGCGTAAGACTTGAACCCGGCGGCCCTGAGCATGGTCACCAACATTCCGGCCTTGTCTTTACAGACGCCACAACGGTCGGTAAAATTCATTTCACCCGAGTGGAGTGTGTATCCCTCACCTGGTCCCATGGATATACCACTGTATCGGATTTCGTCGGCGCACCAGCGGTTTAGACGCGCAATGGAATCGAGCTCGTTGGTTGCTCCATTTAGAATTTCGTTTACTTTGGAATCGATTTCGGGCGTCGATTTAAAGCTTCCATAATCTTCGTTCACACCATAAAACCAGGTTGCCTTGTCCTCCCACCGCTTTGTTGTAGTAACAATAACTTTTGGGGCAACATCAACATCGGCTACGCGTCGAAATTCCTTTTTAACAGGCAGAACTTCCGAAAGTTCAAATTCCGCCGTTTTTATTCTGTCTGATTCCAGTACATTAACCTTAAAATCTGCATTGTATGTTTTGTAAATCAGTTCCTTTGATGATGGAAGGTTTACTTTAAAATATTTATGGTGAATTGGCCTGGTGTCAAAAAACTCGATAATATCGTAGTAATGTCCCCGCATGGGTGGAATAAAACGCTCGTCATCATCAGACCGGAGTAGTGCATATGTAAAGCCTTTTCGGACATATTCAATATAAACCCTGTCACCAACATTTAAAAAACCAGGCTCGATCATTTTTTGGCGTGCCCCCCAGTATATCATCCGGGCCGGAGCCGGATAATCATGGACTTTTCCCGCACTAAACAGTTCATCACGCTGTCCTTCTTGCCTGATAATGTAAGCATCTTTGATGGTTATATCGGCTGACAACGGATCGTAATCTAAAACAATAGTGGCCAGTTCTTTAGCAGCATCTGCATTTATTAATTGGTACATCGTTTTGCGTGTAACATAGCTTAATCCACTCTCCTGCACATTGGCAACAATAGAGTCAAAAACAATTACCTGGTTGTATGACTTATACTTCTCCAACAAAGATTGACTGCTGGGAGCGTTTTTAACTGCACCATCGTTGGCCATGGCATTTGATACTGCAAAACTTAAAAAGGCGACCCAAAAGAATACAGGTTGCCAGACGATTTTTCGGGTAGGTCTATGTATCATGTGTTTAGTTGTTTAGTTGTCGTTTTTAATGAAAACCAGCACATCGCGACGGTTTTTCCGGTTTATGGTAATGTAAAATTTCTTATCGGGTGTAAACAAATCTCTTTTAGGCTGAGTTGGTTCCTTAGGCAGGCAGCCCCTGGGTGTGCTTTTACAATCAACGGTATCTATTTTATCGGTAGTTAAGTCAATTCGTCTATATCGGGAAGAAAACCTTCCAAAATCAACAAACAGGAACCTTCCTTCCGGATCTACAAAAGAGTTGCTAAGGTCAAACCACTCTGGAACCATGTATTCTTTATACAATTCCCAACTGTTAATCTGATAAAGTAAAATATGGGTTGGGTGCGAGCTGAAGGTTAAAATAAGAAATCTGCCATGGGGATCGAGCATCAACTCATGTACCTCCGGCTTTCTGGCTCTGGGGGTTTTTAACTTCTGAACAAACGAATATCCCTCTTTCTCGAATTGAGCCATTGCATCCTGTCCCGAAAAAACAAAGACAAAAAAAGCAAGCAACCATAAAAACAATTTAATATCACCTTTCGATTTCATTGTTTACATAAAAACGGGTTGTGTGCAAAAATAAGAGAATTGACAATACGTGATTTCGAAAATTGATAATCTGTCCTGTTTTGGTCATTTATGTCCGGAATCGCACAATAAAAGTTCTTTAATTGTTTTACCAGAGACAACCTAAGAATAGGCAAAATTGCTTATATAAAGGCCATTTACAAAACATTCAGGCTATTATTTACACATAGTAAATTCAAAAAACAAACCAAAGGCATTAAAATTGTAAAAAAGCACTAACTTAATCTCTTGTTAAACCGTAATTTAAATTATACACTATGAGAAATTTTGTATTCACAGCAATGATACTTGTTCCTTTTGTGCTTTTCTCGCAAGAAGATTCTTTGAAAAAGGAAGGATATGAGTTTACTTTGGTCAAGGAAATAAAAACCTCTCCGGTAAAAAACCAATACCGAAGTGGAACCTGTTGGAGTTTTGCCACAGCTGCCTTTATCGAGAGCGAGCTTTTAAGGATGGAGAAACCTGTACTGGATATCAGTGAAATGTACGTAGTTCGCAAGGTGTATGAAGATAAAGCCGAAAGGTACATCCGCATGCATGGCAACTCCACGTTCGCCGGAGGTGGTGCATTAAACGATGTAATTGACGTAATTGAAAAATATGGCATCATCCCCGAGGAGGCTTACACGGGATTACAGTATGGAACTGAAAAACACGTGCATGGTGAAATTGACAATGTTCTGAAAGCCTATGTTGACGCCATAGTCTCCAACCCTAATAAAGAATTGTCAACAGCATGGAAAGCAGGGTTCAAAGGAATACTGGATGCCTATTTTGGCGTTGTTCCTGAGACTTTCACATACGACGGCAAAACAATGACACCCGAAGAATTTGCAAAAACTTATGTACCAATCAACCCCAATGACTACGCCTACTTAACTTCTTTCACTCATCAGCCTTTTTATACGAATTTTATTGTCGAGGTTCCCGATAATTGGTCATGGAAATCGTTCTACAATGTTCCCCTGAACGAAATGATAGAAATTATGGACAACGCAATAAACAGTGGATATAGCATAAGCTGGGCTGCCGATGTCAGTGAAAAAGGGTTCTCGTGGAAAAACGGATTGGCAATTGTACCCGAAACAGAAGTAGAAGAATTATCGGGCAGTGAAAAATTACGTTGGGAAGCAATGACAAAGGAAGAACGTCAAAAACAGATGTTTAGCTTTGATAAGCCGGTACCAGAGAAGGTTATTACCCAAGAAATGCGTCAAAAAGAATTTGATAATTTTAAGACAACCGACGATCATGGTATGCAAATTGTAGGTATATATCGAGACCAGAACGGAACAAAATATTACAAGGTTAAAAACAGTTGGGGTACTGAAGACCACAAATACGAGGGTTACCTCTACGCTTCAGAAGCCTACGTAAAGTTCAAAACCGTATCGTTCGTGGTTCACAAAGACGCACTCCCCAAAAAGATTAAAAAGGAGTACGAAAAATAAAACAGATTTAAAGAGGCTTTTTCATAGCAATTTTGGTTTTGGTTAGACAGTAAGGGCAGGATTCGAAAGAACTGCCCTTATTTGTTTTTATTCACATAGTTTTGCTTTCCAATATATTTTCCATACCTTTATATCCCTTTCTCCAAATTATACAAGATTGCCTGAGGGAAATGTACTTTTGGATTTAAGTGATTCTGAGAACTATAAAAAACATAAATTACATTAGTATGATTAAGCTAATTGACAAAGTAACTAACGAAAAATCGCTTCAAAATGCTGTTAACCGATTTCGCGAAAGGGGAATAATCCTACCCACCTTCGAACAACAAAGAAATCCTGAACTAATTTCTGATAAAATCAAAGAGCGGCTGAAATCCGTCGGATTATGGGAAATAAACTCGGCCAACCTTTTCCGTATTACATGGAAAAACGAACCAAAGGCCAAAGGTGGACTCTTTGGCAGGGTGAACTACGTTGAATTACCCTCCGAACTCACTGGTGTAAAAGCCCGGATAGTTTTACTTGTTGGGAAATGGTTTCCTACCGGGGCACACAAGGTTGGCGCCGCATATGGCTGCCTTGCCCCCACAATTGTTACCGGAGGATTTGATCCAACCTATCACAAGGCCGTCTGGCCATCAACCGGAAATTATTGCCGTGGTGGAGCCTTCGATTCAAAAATAATGGGAACCGAATCAGTGGCCATTCTGCCCGAAGAGATGAGCGCAGAGCGTTTTAACTGGCTACGCAACGAGATTGGTTCCGAAGTAATTGCCACTCCGGGTTGCGAATCGAATGTAAAGGAGATTTACGACAAGTGTTGGGAAATACGTCGCACACGCCCCGATTGCGTCATTTTCAATCAGTTCGATGAATTTGGCAATGCCGCATGGCACTACAACACAACAGGAAAGGCGATTGAGGAGGTTTACAACATGATTAAAACCCCTAAAAGCAACCTCGCAGCCTATATTTCAGCAACCGGTTCGGCAGGAACAATTGCTGCCGGTGATTTCCTAAGGACAATAGCTCCACACCTTAAAGTGGTGGCATCCGAGGCACTGCAATGCCCAACTTTGCTCAACAATGGTTTTGGCGGGCACCGCATTGAAGGAATTGGGGATAAACATGTTCCCTGGGTACATAACGTCAAAAACACAGACGCCGTTACCGCCATTGATGACGAAGATTGCATGCGTGTTTTCCGCCTGTTTAACGAGAAAAAAGGACACACGTTCCTGAAAGCAAAAGGTATTGATGCACAAACGATTGAACAATTGCATCTATTGGGAATTTCGGGTGTGGGCAACCTTCTTTCAGCCATTAAAACAGCCAAATATTACGAAATGACAAGCGATGATGTCATTGTTACTATTGCCACCGACTCGGCAGAAATGTACCAATCACGGTTACAGGAACAAACAGCCGATAAAGGAGAATATTCCGAACTTCAAGGGGCTATTGATTACGAAACCTGTCTTTTAGGAGAATCGGTAGATTACATGAAAGAGTTGACCTATACGGATCGCAAGGCCATTCACAACCTGAAATATTACACCTGGGTTGAACAACA
>JBBISE010000052.1:0-19120 GCA_037441445.1 Salinivirgaceae bacterium | reverse complement strand
CATTCTCAACCACAATCTGCGCATAAACATCGACATTGGTGCCAGGCTCAACAGTTACATTGTTGGGCCATTGGAGATTGGCGAAGGTAATTTCCGCTGGCTCTGGAATACTTAGTTGATTATATGTATCATTAATTATATTATTACCTTCTATAACAATATAAACGCGGTTGTCTCCTCCAGGAAACTCTGACGTTTCCCAATCTCCATTTATTCTATATTTATAATCAATTTCCTGTCCTACCGTAAAAATAGCTCCAGTTTGCTGGGTGTAAATATTTCCTGAGTAAAGTGCCATGGCTCCACTCCCAGCCCAACTATTAAAGGTTCCGGCAACATCAACATAATCGGAAGCCGGATTAAAGGTTTCGTTGTTTATTGCCGGAGTCATATCAACATTAAAAGTAACACTATACTTCTGCGGGGCTTCAGTAACGGTTACAGTCCAGACTTTTTGCGTTGTACCATCTTCGGCTGTTACAGTATATTCAACCGGACTTGAAAAATTTTGAGAGACACCACTTTCGGGCTCAATCGTAGCTCCGGGTGATAACAAAATGGTTGGAACTAAGGACAGTAAGGATGTACCGTGAACCACAGAGATATCAACTTTACCAAAAGCACTATTGATGTCAGCGGTACCATCCTGTTCATCAAACTCAAAAGAGAGGATCTCGGCCGCACTGCTTACAACGGGAATTTGAAAGGTGGCTGTAAATGGCCCATTTTCAACAATTCCGGGCATTCCTGTTCCGGAAATAGCAAACACAATTTTCAAAGAATAGGTTCCTCCTGTTAATCCTGTGGCAATTTCGATATTGCTTCCAAAATTCGACCAGGTTTGTAATACCAGATTGCCATCGTCATAGTCATTGGATGACCATCCTACTTGACGGGTTGTGTATTCGGTTGGCTCAGTTTCGCTGTCTTTCCACACTTTGTATTTGAATTGCGCGCCGGTTACGTCCCCTCCTGTAATTTTCCAAACTTTAACAGATGCTCCTTTTAATGTAAGGATCGAAATCTCCCCAAGGTTTTTGGCATTGAACTGGCTTCCTTTTTCCGTGATATCCGATGATTGTTCAGAATACCAGTAGGTCAATGTTGGCACGTTTACGCCATCGTCATCGCGTAGTCCGTAATTCTGCGAAAAAACTGAATTGCTGAACGTAAGGAAGTTGGCTAGTAGAAACATCCAAAGCCACGTGTAGCTGACGTTTCTGTAGGACAGAAATAAATCGTGTTTCATAGTTTATGTTTTTGGTAAATATTGTTGGTTAATTTTTATACATTTTAAATGTTACCGGCTTGAAATTGCCCGAAAGCGAAACGAAAAAAACATCATCAATTTTGGAAACCAATTGTATTTCAACAGTTTGCCCTTGTTTAACGGTTAACCTGCCTTTTTGAATAATCGAGCCTCCTATATCAACAATCTGATAATCTACCTGTTGATCAACCGTAAAAGGAAAATCAATGACTATCGTATTGCTCACTTTTTTTAGCCTTATATTTTCGACTTGGAATGGAACGTGAATAACCTTGCTTTCAGTAAAATGCCCATCAAAGTCAATTTGCCTCAATTTGTAATAACTGTGTGATACGACCGGATCGTTTTCAGCAAAGGTGTATTGTTGCATGGTCGAAGAATTTCCCTGGGTGGGAACACTCCCAATTTCGGTAAATTGCAGCGATTCATCGGCCCTCAGAATCGAAAAGTATTGGTTGTTGTATTCACTGGCTGTTTGCCACGTCAATGTTATCTGGTCATGTGTTTGTCGCCCCTCAAATGAAACCAAATCTATCGGCAATGGGTTTTCTGAAAATTCTCCGCCCAAGGCAAAAAAGGAAAACGTAGTCAATCCGGCTTGTTGAACCCAATGTTCATAGGTGCCTGCGTTAATCGTTGTAACCGAAGCCGTTCCCTGATAGATCCAATCATCTGTGGCATTGGTTTTCTTAACCATCCTCAGGTTCGAGGCTGTTTCAATCTTGTCAATTCCGTGGGTATTGAATTTTATGGTATAGGTTCCGTCGGTTATACCGCTGGTAGTCAGTTTCCAAATTCCATTTTCGTAAATATTATTGACGTCCACGCCATCGCAATTGGCAATGGGAAGTCCTTTGTTGTAATCTTCGCGGATTTCAACCGGAATATCGGGCTTGTCCAAAAATTCGGCATCAATGGTTCCGCCTGTTGTTGGGGCGACTGTAAAATATATTCCTACATTCCTGCGATGATTTCCCGGCGACACAGGGAATATGCCCGTGGCATCGGTACTATTTGTTGAGGCTGCAAACCAGCGGCGCAATATCCCTTTAACAAAGCCCGAGGTTGTTTCAATTTCGCCCAGATTTGCCGCATCCGTTCCAATTGAAAGGATATTTGCCTGCATATCAAACACTCCGGAGGTGAGCGTCAGCCTTTTGCTAACAACAAGGTTGTCATTGGAAACCACACCGGCACTGTTATCCACAATCAAATAGGGAAACGTAACGCCCACATCATCGGTAATTTGCTGGCTTGATGTCCCCAATAAAAACACTGCACGGTCGTTGAAAGAGAGCGTACTTCCAGCATTCAAGTTCAGGTTGCCTTTAAGTTTCAAATCACCACCCGATTGAGACGACAAAACCAAAGTACCATCAAGATTCAAATTATTGTTGATTATCAAAAAATTGGTATAGTTCTTCATATCCACTGCCGAACCGCTTTCCACTGTCAGATTCCCGTAAACTGTAATGTCTCCACCAAAAGCCGTAATATTCAAATCCAGCGAGGTGTTATTCGCTACAACCACATGCCACGGGTTATTCCATTCGGTGACTCGGGTGTATGTTCCTCCTTGCGAGTATTTTAAGGTTGATCCTTCGCGAAATTGTGGAGCGTTGCGAACGCTTCCCGTTGTAATGTTCAGAATACCATTAATAGCCGAAACCGCATTGTTGAAATTAACATCGACACCCAAAACTGTAACATTATTAAATTCGGTGGTGGAGGTTCCTCCGGTTGAAACATTGGTTTGTAAAATTACTGTGCCCGTGCTGGCTGTAAAGGTTCCGTTGTTTGTCCAAAGCCCGTCGGCAGCTATGGTTAAATTCCGCTCGCCATCAACAACCAGGTTTCCTGTTCCTTCGATTGTAACAGCCGAAGCTGTATAATCCTGATCCAAAGTCAACTGATTTTTTACGATTATGGAACTTCCGGACGACGGAACAACTCCTCCATCCCATGTTCCAGATGAGCTGAAATTCCCGTTTTGGGTTGTTTGATAACCGGTTATGGCACTATCAAGGGCGTAAGTAGAATAATAGGAATAATTTTCAGAATAAAAAGCAAAATAGTATTTCGTTCCCGGTGTCAATCCTGTTGCTGTTCCCGATGTCCCACTTCCATTGTAAACAACGGTGCCGGAACCTATTGTATTTCCAACCGAATAGGCTGTTCCATTCGTCGGGTTAGTAAATGAATTGGAAGAATTTCGGACTACCATTACATTTCGTCCCTCCCACTTTGTCCAGCTAAGGTTCACTGTCGTTCCCGTTGGTGCGTCCGTCCCCACATCGGTGGGTTGCGCAAGCGAACTGATCTGAAAATAAGAAGCGTTCGTTGTTGAAAAGCTTGTCTCATTAGTCCAGCCAATGTCATCTGCATAGGTGTAGGGATCACCTGAATTTGCTTTTGCTCGCCCAACAATATACCAGGTTCCGGTTGCAGTAAACTGAAATTCGGCAATATTTCGGCGCACCCGCTTGTTCGATCCGCTTCCATCTTCATACCAATAAGCATCTGAATAGTCCCATCCGGTAACGCCATCGCTGTTTTGCCCAAGGCCAACCTGCGATGAATTCCAGCTTGCTTGTCCGATTTCGAAATTAAAATACCAAGTACTGCCCGAATTCAGTTTATCTCCCAGATAATGAGATGAAATTGGTTTTCCGGTAGTGATTGGATTAACCCAAATTTGCCCCACTCCTGCCCCGGACAAGAAGGACAAAACCAAAACCAGCAAAACTATTTGTTTTCGTATTACGACCATGTGCATCCTAGTTGTAAAAACCGAAAATACTGTAGTAAACCATGAATGTAACAATTGTAATACGCTTTTTGACATTCATTTGTTTATCCTATTTAAGTACAATTTTATGCGTTTCCATCGTTCTGTCTGTCAGACATCTGAATTGCAGCAAGTAAACCCCGCTAAGTAAATTATTGCGGTGCAAAATATGAATCTCGCCACCATTGAACTGCGCCCTCAAAATCACTTTACCGGTTAAATCAGTCAGTTCCACATTGTACTTACTGTACTCGTTATCGTTAATCCGAATTGTTGTGTAATCGTGCACCGGATTCGGAAAAACTTCAATTCTACCTTTTTTTTGTGACTCAGGGACAGAAACCACATTGTTTACAGCCACATGCCAGTCGGCACCGCCATTGTTGTTCCAGTTGTTTCCGCCATAGAACAATACAAAATCGAGCATGGAAACAGTCTGCGTGCTGTTAAAGGGTCCAAGGTTAATATACCAATAGTCTCCTCCGTTTTCAAATGGCGTTTGAATTGCCGGCCCGGTTCCATTGTGCAATGTCGAACCCACTGGTCGGTAATCGGCAATGGGCTGCTGCCACCCGTTCACACCCCAGTGCAGGCGCGATTCGGAACTCATTGATGCATCACCTTTTACAAATACAGTTACCATGTCGTTCTGAGTGGGATCCTGGGGAATCCAACTTACTCCGTCAGGAATAGACGATACCACGTTGATTGTCAACGTGTAGTCAGATTGACTGACTCGTCCCTGGTCGTCTCGCACCTTAAACGTGAAACTCGTGTAAGGAACTCCGCTTTCTCCGCTTAATGGACTGTAAGTCAACTGCGAAACCGTGGGGCATTCCATTCCTTGCGTTACCGGCGAGCCGTTGTACAAAAGCGCTCCTTTCTGGGGCAATGTCTGCACGACCACTCCTCCAAACAGTGCTCCTACAGGGCTGCTGAACGGGAAATTCGAGACCGAAAACGTATATTGTTGATCGATTGTCAGATTAATGGCTGCATTTGCTCCGGTTGGATTTGCGCTAACCACATTTATTGTCATTGTATAAGTGGCATCCGAATAGCGACCTTCGCTGTCTTTCACCTTGAAAGTAAACGAGGTATATGGCGATCCAGAAGCCCCCAACGCCGGGCGGAACACCAGCAACGAAACATCGGGGTAATCGACATTGGCCACAACGGCAGCGACACTGTATTCCAAAGCTCCGGCATTAACGGACGATATAATTTTTATTCCATTAAAGGTTGCTCCACCCATCCCCACAAAATAAAAGTTCGAAGGCGCAAAAGTGAGATTCTGGTTTATTGGGGTCGATACGGTTCCGTTCGAGCCAATGGGATTGTCACCCGGATTGTTATTGATTTGGATGTGATAATCCTGTCCGTTATTGTTGTCCCACGTGTTGTCGTTGATTTTTATCACAAAATTCACTTTTTCAACCACTTGCTGCGCATTATTGAATGGCCCTATCTGTACTTGATACGATTCGCCAACCTGCACAAATGGGGTTTGCACAGCCTGACCATCAAAGGCAACCGTTCCTTCAGGCCAATAAGCTTGGATTGGTGCAACCCATTGCATTCCATTCACGGTTACGCCCCAATGTAGTTTCGAACCGGCAATGGCGTTGGTGGCTGTAATGGTAATAACTTCATTCAGATTCGGATCCTGTGGCTCCCAACTTACAGTCGATCCTCCGCCCGATCCGCTACCATCGCCAATCCAAACGTGCTGAATGTCCGATTTGGCAATGTTTCCATTCGCATCAACTGCCTCGACATAATAGTTAACCAAAACACTTTGCAATCCTGTGATTTGTGCCGAATATTGCTGCGCCTTGTAGGTTGGCTGCGGATTGGTAATGGAAGGATTGGTCACTCCGGTCATGGAAATTTCCTGCCAGGCTCCAACGCCTGCTCCTCCCGCGTATGTTCTTGTTGATGTGGATGTTGCGGTATGTACTCCTGCCTCAACCGTTCTGTATTTCAGCTTCACCGATTGCAAGCCGCTGAAATCATACACGTATGTCCAAACCGTGAAATCGCTGGGCATAACGCCAACCGAATTCCATTCCACTGCACCCGGGTTATAGGGCTCGCGCTGAGGGACATAAATCGAAGGGGGCGTTTGGTCATTGATGGTTCCGCCAAGGACATTCATGGCCGACGAAACTGCCAGATTACAGGCGCGGGCGGGGTGCGAATCCCACATTTCGGTGCCATCCCAATACCAGTAACAGCTGGTTTGCGAGTTCAGATAGTATTTCCATGCGTTGGTTGTATGTTGCGAAGTTGGATTTACCTGCTGTGCCGTTGCTACTATGTTTTTGGCAGCGGTAACAATTCCCCAACTGTTTCGGTCGGGCGAATAGTTGGCTGTTCCCTGATAATTTCCAGGGTCACCGTTCCACTTTTTAAATTCGGGGTCGCCCGAATCGGCACCTACCCAGCTACCATCCTGAACGTGAATCACATCGATAGTCGAGGGTGGAAATCGGTCCAAATAATCCTGAATGGTAGTACATTCAAATCGGCTTGAATTCTCGCCCAACCAATTCACAAAATTCTGAAAGTTTGGGCCGTAATATCCTTCCGATCCACCGCCAAAATTGTCTCCATCGTGATGGAGGACGATTAGAATAGGATGTTCCGGGTCGGTATTGTAGCTTTCCAACTGGCTCATAACATAGTCGTAGTTGAGTGCACCAAATCCGCCACGACCATCTTCGTTCCCCAGATATCGCGATGCGGGCACGGCAATGATGCGCGAAGTCTGTCCTGTATTTGGATCAACATATTGCACATACTTTGGTTGATGCGCCCAACGTGCCGACACTGGCGAAGGACACCACAAACCGTTCAGCGACACCCAGTCGTGGGGGTTGGGGTTCAGAATATCCGCTTGATTTGGCTTCAAAACACCCGTTCCATCGCCCGTAGGACATCCCTCGGATGCCCGCTCGAAATTAAAATTGTCCACCAAAACCCACTGCAACCCTTCGGCCACTAAAGCCGGAATCATGCGAACCGAAAAAGCGTTCTCGGGCGGAAAAATTCCTTTCGAGTAGGTGTAGTTGGGAAAATTGGTTTGGAAAACGGCTTTGTGATCCTGAATCGATTTCCGGATATCCTGACGGTCAAGCAAACCCATCAGCGGGTGATGATAGCCAAAACCAACCAAATCAATACGCGGATTGTTCAACGTGGTTTTTTGGGTTATGATGCTGTTCCAGTGCGTTTTCCAGTTCGAAAACCCCACGCCTGCCGTCGACAAGTTGTTCAGATTTTCGACCAGCGAACCCGAAAAACTGACCTGTGCACCAAAATGTCCCATGTTGGCCGAAATTCCTTTCTGAACGGCATTTTTGGGCCAGTCGGTGTAAGGGCCGGTGCGGCTGGTAAATACGTCGTACAGCGAAAAACTGTAGGCATTGCTTTGCTGCGTTTGCACCGCGCTTTCGTAAGGCATGTAAATAGGTTGGTGCATGTGCCAGTGAAAGGCAATATAGATTTTATTTGTTTTTTCTTTTTGGCCGGAACTTTGTCCCGCAAGATGAGAAAAAGCCAGTAAAATAAAGACCGGAAATGATAAGAACAGCTTCTTTGTCATGACGTATTCTCTAATTGGGTTGAGCTCCCAATATACATCAAAACAATCAATTTTACAAGCATTTAGTCATGAAAATCATCGCAAACGTGGCCGCAAACGTTTGCTGAAAATTAATGAAGACGTGCCAGAATATTTTTTAATTCCGGATTGTTGCGGCAATCCCAAACGAAAACAAGGAGAATGATGTTATATATGATTTGATAATCAATTTCGTATTCTGCCGTGATTATTATTCTGACATCCTCAAAATTCGTCTTCCGACCTAAAAAGATATTGCCTGATAATTGCTTTACAGCTCTGTTTATTTTATTAAACAGTTTTTTGGAGTACGTCGCAGTCTTGTTCCTTTCCGCGTAGAAATCGAGGATCAGAAACAAATCTTTTCTGCCCCTGCAGACCAAACTATTTTGTATTTAACCACTTTCGTACCTTTTCTTCAACTACAACATGCTCGGTAACATTTCCTTCAACAAAATCCTGTCTGGCCTTACTCAGACGCTGAACTTGTTCTTCATCGAGGACATATTCCCGCTCAGAAACCTTTGCCTCCAATGTTTTCATTAAGGAAGAAAGAAAAGAGACATCATCAATTTTGCTGATGTAGTCAGTAATGACTATTTTTATTTCTGCGGCTCCCATGTATGCCTTTTTTCTGTTTTTACGAAAGTTACGTTTTTTTTGTTTTCCCGTCCTGTGGTATATTTTATTCGCCAAGTTTCCAGTCCTTACAACTATCAGCTACGTCCGGACTAAATAGAACCGAAGGCACTTGTTCAGTTTGCTTTTTTAGAACACTTGTTCGTTAAACGCTCAAAAATACGAAAAAAGAAAATTTCTGCCAATACTACTTCCCTGGCACTAAACAAAAAAACCAAAACCCCAGTTTCCCGAAGCCTTGGCTTTTATTTATTCTCAGTTGCATATTGTTTATTGCTTCACAAACCTAACACCCTCAAGTCCATTGGAAAAGCGAATGAAATAGATTCCTGAAGGTAGGGCAGAAACATCAACCTGCGTGGTGGCAAATTCGTAGGATGCCAATGCCTGTCCAAATATGTTGTAAATGGTAAACGCGGGAAGTTCGGTGGTCGATTCCAGTGTCAGCGTGCTGGTAACCGGATTGGGATAAATCACCAATCCTTCAACTTCGGTTTCGAATTCCTCATCGATGCCCGAAAGACAATTCACTACACCGGGTGTTCCGTTCGATGAACCCAAATTAGTCCATGCAGAAGTTGGCGAGTTGTTTCCCCCACAATTGGTAAATTCAAAATTTTTGTCTTTGGCATCGAACTTATCGGAGCTGCTTCCGGCCTGATCAATGACGGTGTCGTTTTGCTTTAAAGCAACATAGCATGGGTTATTAATGCTGAAACTGCTTGTCGGGACAAAATTGGGCGAAATGGACGAGCTGTGTGTTGTCCTGACAGCCACCACATAACCGGAATTGGGAGCGACCGTTCCTGTTAGATTCAATGTTGCCTCGAGGCTCGATTCATAGTATTCCAACGTGTATCCGCTCAAACTGGCCGAAACGCCGCCCAGATTCGAAATTTCAATGTATTCGTCGTTGAAGTTCCCGTTGTACCCACGACCGGCAATTTCGGTAATCACCAAATTAGCCTCGGTTGCTCCGCCTGTTGAGGCAGTAGCGGTGGGCGCTCCAGTTATTTTATAATCAATGGCAGCGCCGTAGTTGGTATAGGGGAAAACGGAGAAATGGTAGGTTTTGTTTGCTTCCAAACCATTAAACGTAACATTTTGAATCCCATAATTAACGTTTTTCGCCAAGGCGCCATCATAAATAGCTGTGCCATCAACCGGAGGGGTAACAGTTCCTTCGGAAGCCAGTATCAGGTACTTATCGGGCAGCGGGTTTCCGGTGGCATCAGACCACGCAAGGGAAACCATGTAGCTATTGGAATTGGTAACCCTGAAACTAGTGGCGTGATTCTGTGGCTCTGCCTTGTAGGGCGTAGCGGAAACTACAATACCGTTTGAAAACTCACCATCAGCATTACTTGACCAGATTTTGTAATAATAGGTTTGATAGGCTAACCCGGTGTGCTCAAATGAAGTCAGTTGACCCGTTGCCAAGACATTTCCTGCACCAGCAATGGTGTTGTCGGGTTGTGGAGTTCCAAACGAATTTACTGTATTGAATGCCAGTAAAATATCATTTTGGGCTGCATTCAGATTCCACACCACATTTATTTGATCCGACGAGAAAGCGTATGCCGTATAGTTTTGAGGATCAAGAACTGCGTTTCCATTTCCCCATATCTCAAAAACCCATTCAGGATGATCGACAAAAGGGTTTCTATTGTGTTGATAGTTGCTGTAAATAACGTTATTCCGGTCAATTTCTTTCTGCGAAACAGGATCGCTTATGTGCCATGCCACCATCATGTTTTGTGTCCAAACGGAAAGGTTGTTGCCTGAAAATGAGGCTCCGCCCCAATTTTGCAACACATTCATGTAACGTGTTGCCATGTAGAAGTAAATGCGAGCAAAATCGCCTTTATATTCATTGGAAGGTTCAAATACGGTCGATGTATAGCCTGGTGTAGTGCTGGTGCCGAGTTTTCCAAGACCATAAACGGTTCCATTTGCGCATTCCCCAAACGGATGGTTGCTACGGTAGCCGTTTACTTTCCCATCAGTTGGAACAACATGGAAAATGTCTGAAACCATAGGGGAAGCTTCGCCAAACCAGCTTTGGGGCACCGAATGCTCACGATTGTAACAATCGCAGATATCAGTGTAAGAACCACATTGGTCGGACGAGAACGTAAAGTCGCAGTTGGAATACATATCCCATACTTTCCCGTTTGGCTTTTTGTCCGTATAGCGGTACGCATTCCACAAGCCGTTGTAGGAAATAACAGTATGGTTTTTAATGATGTTGTGCAACGCTATTCTAAGTTGCTCCCCCGACAGTCCTTGTGCATCGTTGTAGTAGCCTGAAGGAATCTGGGCAAATGCCGTTACGGTGTTGAAAAACACCATCAGAAAAAGAAATCTTTTATTCATGGGAAATGTGTTTATTTGTAGTTTCCAGTTCAGTTTCCATGCCAAAGGTAATACCAAACCCACTATTTTTATTTATTTTTTTCAGCATCTTTTCATTTTATAGAAACTAAAAAGGCCGGGTAGACTACCCGACCTTGTGATTCAGCTGGGATTCGAACCCAGGACCCCATCCTTAAAAGGGATGTGCTCTACCAACTGAGCTACTGAATCGTCGCAACCCTTAATTCTGTTTTGCGGTTGCAAAGGTACTTCAATTTTTCGTTTCACCAAATCATTTTCGAAAAAAATCAATTTTTTTTTAATTTAAAAACTTATAGTATTTGCATTCAATGCGTTAAATTTATCGTTTTTATTGCACAAAGTTGCCTACCCGCTTTTAGAACGGCATCCTGGCCATTGGTGCCGAACTGTGATCGGCAAATTCACCGCTCAGGAATTTGTAGTAGCCAGCAATTGCAACCATGGCGGCATTGTCGGTCGTTAAAATAGTTTCAGGTAGGTAAACGGGCAGTTTCATTTCTTTACCCAACAGTTGTGTGGCATCCCTTAATCCGCTATTGGCTGAAACTCCACCCGCAATTGCTAAGCTTTTAATGTTGGTCCGTTTAACGGCTTGTCGTGTTTTATCCATTAAAATATCGATAATGGTTTTCTGGAGCGAAGCGCAAAGGCTTGCCTTGTTTTTCTCAATAAAATCAGGTTCCTCCCTTAACCTGTCCCTTAAAAAATAGAGGAACGAAGTTTTCAAACCACTGAAACTGAAATCCAAATCGTCAATTCGTGGTTTAGCAAATCGAAACGCGTTTGGGTCTCCTGATTTTGCAAGTTGATCAATGACCGGCCCACCTGGGTATCCAAGCCCCATTATTTTGGCACATTTATCAAATGCCTCTCCTGCTGCATCATCAATGGTTTGTCCAATAATAGTCATTTTAAGAAAATCTTCCACCAACACTAATTGCGTGTGTCCCCCTGATACCAACAAACACAACATGGGAAACTGGGGTAACTGAAAACCTTCTGTATTTTTCTTTATAAAATGAACTAAAATATGCGCCTGCAAATGGTTTACATCAATAATGGGAATGCTGAGCGACAGCGCCAACCCTTTAGCAAACGAGGTTCCAACCAGCAAAGCTCCAAGAAGCCCCGGGCCGCGTGTAAAAGCGACTGCCGATAGCTGTTCCAGAGTTACCCCTGCGTCTTTTAATGCCGCATCGACCACCGGTATGATATTCTGTTGGTGAGCCCTTGACGCTAACTCGGGAACAACACCGCCAAATTTTTGGTGTATAGTTTGGTTGGCAATATAATTAGACAGTACATAACCATCTTTCACGATGGCCGCCGAGGTTTCATCGCACGAAGATTCAATGCCCAGGATTAAGGTTGACATGTTTGAATTGAATTTAATTTCGGTGCAAAACTACACTTTTTTATTTTTAACAATCGGTTAGCAACAAAATATCGACCTATTGTGTGATTCTATGCCCCGAATCACTATTTTTGCACTATTGAACAAAATCAGGCCAAGCTTATTAAAAAACGGGGAAAAATATGGCTGTTTCTATTAGCGGTAATACTATCGCTACCCTTCGTTCTATATCTTATTTTGCTAAGCAGTTCAGTGCAAACCTACCTGATTGGACAAGCCACATCATTCCTAAAAAAAGAGTTTGGGTTAACAGTATCCATTGGCAAGATTGACTTTCGTCCTTTAAATCGCCTTGTTCTTGACCATGTTTATGTGGAAGATTTAAACGGTGATACGCTTGCCTATATTCATTCCCTTCATACCGGTCTTGAGAGAATTTCACTCGATGGCCCCGGTATTTTCTTTGATAAACTTGAAATCGATAGCCTGAAATTTCATATGTTGACCGATAGTTCAGGAAAAAGTAACCTCGACGGAATTTTAGAGTTATTTTCCAGCACCGACACCGCACCCGATACAACACAGTCGATGTTTAGGCTTTATTCGCACACGATTCTACTTAACCGATCCGAGTTTATCATGCGGGGATACAATCCTCAGTCAATGCCCGAGTTAAACTATGACAACCTTCGTCTTCAAAATTTAAATGTAAAAGCACAATCCTTTGATTTGTTTGGCGATACAATCCGTATTGGAATAGAAACCCTTTCAACTAGAGATCATTGCGGCATGAATATCGAGAATCTTACCATGAATTTTGCAATGGAACCTGATGCCATGAAATTCGACCAACTTTCGCTGGTAATGGGAAAAACAAGGATAAATTCCGAACATATTCGTTTGCTCTATCTGACCGATACTGCTTTTTCCAATTTCGAAAACGATGTTTCATTTGATATTCAGCTCCTACCCAGCTTCTTTTCCACCGATGATCTTGCCTGGTTTGCATACGATCTAAAAGCATTCGACATTCACACAAACCTGTCGGCTGACGTTTCAGGGCCGTTAAGTTTACTTCAAATAATAAATCTAAAAGCAAACATACAGGATTCAACCAAAATAAACACTTCAATTACGCTTAAAGGGTTGCCGGATGTCGATAATCTTTATTTCGATGTTGATTTAAGAAATTTGAGCACATCGGTCAAACATCTCCAAGGCTTTACTATGCTAAAAGACAGTGCTGGTAATACGTTGCTACCATCAGAACTGAAAACCATCAATACCCTGCAATACAAAAGCAAAATAAAAGGCAGCCTAACCGACATTACAGCCATAGGAAGTCTGTCCACCAACCTGGGAAGCCTTTCGCACAATATTCGATATAGTGAGACACCCGATAAACAGATAAATATTAAGGGTTGGATTGACCTTGACAGGTTTCAAATCGGAACCATTGCTGACCTCTACCCCACCCTCGATAAAATTAAAGGAAAAGTGGAAATAGATGCCCGTTTCAATCCTGACAATAGTTTTGAATCGCAACTGCAGGCATCCATTCAACAAATTGACGTGGAAAAATATCCTTATCAGAACATCCAAATCGATGGAAAAGTAACAGACACTTATTTCGATGGAAACCTTTCCATAAATGACCCTAATATCGAGCTCTATTTTACAGGAAAAGTGGAATACGGAACCACCGACCTGAAGCACAGATTTATTTTAAACCTTCCAAACCTAAATCTCTACGGTTTGGGGTTCGATTCCGATTCAACAGCCCACATCAACTTCGACATGGTTGCAGATTTCAAAGGCCTTGATCCTGATGAAATGAGTGGAAAAATCAACCTGTGTGATTTGGTTGTTGTTAGAAAAAATGAAAAAGCTTCATTTGCAGATATGAAACTGACAATGGGAAAAATGGCAGAATCGAAACTCTTACAAATACAATCCGATTTTTTCAATCTCTCAATGACAGGGCAATACTCGTATAATTCGCTTTCAGACGTCTTTAGCGATGCCATAAAACAATATCTGCCTGCCATGGCTTGGTCGGATAAAACAATTGCGAAGGATGATCCTACAAACCTGAATTTGCGCATTGATTTACGGGAAATTCAACCAGTAGTAAACCTTTTTGACACAACACTTAAAGTAAGCCATAACAGTGTTATTGACTTAAACTACAAAGCCAACGGACGAAGGCTGGACATGCAAGGAACAACATCGAAGATTTCATATGGCGATCAAACCTTGAACAAAATAACGATTACCGGATACAATGAGGCAAGCAAAATTGTAGCAAACATTAGCGCCGATACATACGACTACATGGAAGGAATGTCATTAAAGAACCTGTCCATGAACACAATTATTGAAAATAATCTTTTGACATTTAATATCAACTGGAATAATTACAACACTTCTGACACAACAAATTACAGTGGATATATCAGCTCTCAGTTGCTGTTTCCCGAAAAAGGGGACTTTAACAAATTTGACATTAACATCCTGCCTTCAAATGTAGTTATATCCGACACAACATGGAATATTACACCTTCAACAATTAAGCTAAATGGCTCGGAAATAGAAATTCTTAACTTTTCTGTTGGCCACAGAAACCAACATCTAATGGTGCATGGTAAAGTTTCAGATAATCTTGAAGATACCCTGTATGTGAATGCGAAGAACATTAATATTGGAATACTAAACATAATATTACAAAAAGAAGCAGGAATAAGCCTTAACGGCATGCTAACTGCGGACGTTGTTGCTACAAATCTAAACGAGAATCCATTTGTTCTGGCCCAGGTAGAATTAGATAAGCTGAGCTATAATGGTCAACTTATTGGTGATACAAAAATATCGAGTACGTGGGATCCCCTGTTGGAAATGATCCACATTGACTGGATTTCGACAGTAAAAAACTATGACGTGCTATACATTGTCGGAGATTATGATCCCATGCAGTCATTCCTGAACTTCAGATTGTTCATCGACCGGTTTGACTTATCAATCCTGAACCCATACATGGAGGGGGTTTTACACGATCTTTCCGGTTTAACGACGGCAGAAATCATTATAAAAGGGAATATCGAAAAACCTAAAATTGAAGGCGTTATAATTTTCGACAGAACAACGTTCACCCTCGACTATACCCAAACACGTTATCAAATAACTGACTGGATTGATATTGCACCCGATGCCATTCTTTTCTCAGAGCTCCGAATCGTGGACAACAACAACAACTACATGTTTATTAGCGGCAAAGTCCAGCACGACAATTTTGATAATATTGCATTAGATGTACGTTTCAATGCCCGTAACTTCATGTTCCTAAACACACTGGAAAAAGACAATGACATGTTCTATGGAACGGTATATGCTTCCGGTTCCGGAGCCATTAAAGGTGCTCTATACAAAATGGATATATCGCTGGGAATAAAAACGGAACCAAACACCCGTTTTTTTATCCCTTTGAACAGTGGTGGAACTGCCAGCCAGATTGATTACATAACATTCATTGCCCCGAAAGTTGAAAAGAAAGTTGTTGTCAGTAACACCTTGGTTGAAGAGCCAGTAGCAGAAAGTGAATCAGAAATAAACCTGATGCTAAACCTGGAGGTAACGCCCGATGCTGAAGTGCAAATTATTTTTGATCCAACGATTGGCGACATTATCAAAGCAAAAGGTTCCAGTAACCTAACTATTTACATGCCTCCCAGTGGTGACCTTGAGATGTTTGGTGATTACATCATTTCAGAGGGAGATTACCTGTTCACACTCCAGGATATTTTTCAAAAGCGGTTTGCCATTGCTAAAGGTTCCAGCATTACTTGGCAAGGCAACGCGGCAAATGCATCAATTGATCTTGATGCTGTTTACCGCGTTCGGAGAGCCAACTTGTATGACCTTACCTTCAACTCTGCTGATGAGGACGTCCGTCTTGCCGCCGATGCCCATTTGCTGATGACTGGCACTTTTATGGCCCCCAGCATCAATTTTAAGGTGACGCTGCCTGCGACTGCCGAAGAGGCACAAGAGCAAATAAACGGGTTGCAGTCCGACGAAATCAGTAAACAAGTCATTTCGCTGCTTGTACTTAACCGGTTTCAGCCTCTTCCCGGAGCAGTAAAAGTTACCGAAGCAGCTGGGCCATCGGGCGTTGAGAGCAATGCCAGCGAATTGTTGTCAAACCAGGTAAGTAACTGGCTATCACAAATAAGTAAATCGTTTGATGTTGGTTTCAATTACACCCCGGGAGGTGAAACAACCTCGCAGGAAATGGAACTTGCCTTATCGACACAGCTTTTGAATAACCGTGTAACGATTAACACAAATTTTGGCGTTGGCGGGCAACAGGTCGATGCCTCATCCAGCTCAGGTACAAGCATCGCAGGAGACTTTGAAATGGAGGTAAAACTCGATAAACGTGGAAAAATACGGTTTAAGGGATATGCAAAATCTGATAACAATACAGAATCGCATTCCAGACAGGGCGCTGGTGTGTTTTACCGCGAAGAATTTAACACCTTGGGTGAGTTGTGGGAGAAGTTCTTTGAAAAGAAACGGAAATAATCGTTTTTCTGATTCTTGTGAAAGGTAATTCTATGAATTTGTAATATCTTTGAGCCAAAATCGTTAACAATTATAAATCAAAATCATATGATAAGTTTATTCATTCAGCAAACTTCAGAACTGATAAACAATGAACAAGCCAGCGAAATGACTTTGTCATTCTGGGAATTAGCAATCAAAGGGGGCATTATCATGATTCCCATTTTCATTTTGTCAATATTTGCCGTTTACATCTTTTTTGAGCGTTATTTTGCTATAAAAAATGCTTCACAAGAAGACCCTATGTTCATGGACAGAATCAAAGATTATATTCATGCCGGTCAAATAGATTATGCCTTGACTCTCTGCCAGCAAACGGATAACACAATTTCACGGATGATTGAAAAAGGCATTAGCAGGATTGGCCGACCTTTGAACGACATACATGCTGCTATCGAGAATTTGGCAAATTTGGAGGTTGCCAAACTGGAAAAAGGTCTTCCTACCCTGGCAACTGTTGCTGGAGCAGCACCCATGATTGGATTTCTTGGAACCGTTATTGGTATGATTCGCGCTTTCTATGACATGGCCAATGCCGGAAGCAATATTGATGTTCAATTGCTTTCCAGTGGTATTTATACTGCAATGGTGACAACCGTAGCCGGTTTAACTGTTGGTATTATTGCCTATTTTGCATACAATATTTTGGTTGCAAGGGTAGAAAGGGTTGTTTACCGCCTGCAGGCCCGTGCTACCGAGTTCATGGATTTACTTAACGAACCTGTAAACTAGTTTGCCATGGCCATAAAAAGCAGAAGTAAGGTAAGTCCGGATTTCAGTATGGCATCTATGACCGATATAGTGTTCTTGCTACTTATATTCTTTATGGTCACAAGTACATTAATCGCACCCAATGCACTGAAATTATTACTTCCTCAAAGCAACAGCCAAACTCAGGCTAATAAACCCATAACCACGGTTTCCATTTCAACGGATCTTAGATTTGCCGTTGAAACGCAGATTGTAACCATCGAACAATTGGAAAACTATTTGCAAAAAAAAGTTGGTCCATCAGAAAGTTACACCGAACCACCAACAATTTCGTTACACGCTGACAAATCGGTAGCTGTTGAGCATGTTGTAAAAGTAATGAATATTGCCAAACGCAACAAATACAAACTAATTCTGGCCACTGCCCCTGAAAATTAATGGAACAAAAAAACAAAAATATTGGGCTGATTGGGACAATTACATTTCACGTAACTGTCTTGTTATTAGTTATGTTTTTTGGTTTTGTTACCCCTTTGCCCTTGCCCGAAGAAGAGGGAGTGCTCATTAATTTTGGTACCGATGCCACAGGCAGCGGTGAGATTGAAACACAAATGACACAAGAAACTCCCCAACCGCAACCTGATCCTCAACCTGTCCAAGAATCCGAGCCTGTTCCTGAATCCAAAGCTGCAGATAAAAAGGAAGTTTTAACACAAGACTATGAGCAAACCGCGCTAATGGAGGAACAAAAAAGGAAAGAAAAAGAGAAAAAAGCGGAAAAAGAGAAAAGGGAGAAACAACGTCGTGAAGAAGAGATTGAGCGAAAACGACTCGAAGAAATAGAAAAGCAGAAACGCGAAGAAGAACAACGCATAGCCGAACAACAAAGAAAAATAGCTGAAAACACCAAACAAGCATTCGGGCAGGCCGATACCAAATCGCAAAGCGATGGAACTGGAAATACCTTTGGCAATCAAGGGGATCCCAAAGGTTCGCCTGACAGTAAATCATACACAGGAAATGACGGTCCAGGAAATGACGGAATTGGCTACAGCCTTGCGGGACGAAAACCACAGGGAGGACAGCTTCCCCTTCCCAACTATCCAAGCAAAGAAGATGGAACTGTAATTGTGAAAGTGAAGGTTGATCAAAATGGAAACGTCACCGATGCAGAATGGGAACCAAAAGGATCAACAACCACCAACAAACAACTGATAGAGGCAGCCATAAAAGCAGCACAGAAAGCCAAATTCAACCGTGATCCTAACGCTGATTTGATTCAGGTTGGAACCATTACTTACCGGTTCAACATCCGATAACTCAGTCTTTTGTTTCATCCCCCTCATCAAAAATGAAAAGTTCTTCAATGGCAACCTGGAATACCCTTGAAAGTTGGTATGCCAGCTTCAGTGATGGAATGTATTTGTTTTTCTCTAAAAAGACAATGGTTTCCCGGCGCACGTTAACGTTGCAAGCAAGTTGGTCCTGCGTTAAATTATATTTGGCACGGTATTCCTTTAACCGGTTATTCATTTCGAAATCCCTTGTAATTTACAATTACCCAACTAATGGCAAATGTTAGCCCCATGGACAAAATTCCTCCTCCAATAAGCTCTTCAATGTCCATGGAAGTGCGATCCTTGATATACAGAATAAAAACCCAAATGTAAAGTTTCACCACGTTGTTGGGTGTAAAGTTTAAGATTTCCCGACTTT
>JBBISE010000051.1:0-19395 GCA_037441445.1 Salinivirgaceae bacterium | reverse complement strand
AAAGTCGGGAAATCTTAAACTTTACACCCAACAACGTGGTGAAACTTTACAACAATAATATATGTACAGGCCGGATTCCCTGGGGCATGGGTTAATGGTGAATTCCGAATTATCAATACATTGGCAATCAGAGGGGAATTTGGCCTTGCTTACCAAATTTTCAAAGACTATGACAATAAAACCGGGTATGTATTTGTGCCAACCCTTTCAGTTGAATCACGTTGGTACTATAACAGAAAGAAAAGGATTGAAAAGACGAAACGCATTGACAATAATGCAGGAAATTATTTGGCATTGCAAACTCGTTATATTCCAGACTGGTTTGTAATTTCGAATTACGATGTAGGCAACGTAATCCCCGATATTGCCATCATTCCAACATGGGGATTGAGACGATCAATAGGAAGGCATTTCAATTTCGAGTTTTCGGTTGGTTTGGGTTATCGTTACGTTTTTGCAAAAAGTGCTGGTTTTGCTAAAAACGAGGGAAAAGCAGATTTTAACCTGGGACTGCGGTTTGGCTATCACTTTTTGAAGAAATAATTGTGTCCGATTGCGTGATTCGAATTGTTCTTTTGTACCTTTGCACACCTTTTATTTAACTCTAATGACATTTTGTCATAAATGAACGTGACATGCAATTCGAATTATCGCATAAAATATTTGATACCGTTAAAAAAGTTGCTGCCCAGAAAAACCTCGAGGTCTATGTCGTGGGCGGCTATGTTCGCGACCTGATGCTGCAACGCGACAACAAAGACATTGATTTCGTGGTAGTTGGAAGCGGCATTGAGCTGGCTGTGGAGGTGGCTCGGGAAATTAACCCCAACATCGAAGTAACGCAATACAAAAATTACGGAACGGCCATGTTCCGCATGGGCGACATGGATTTTGAGTTTGTGGGTGCACGAAAAGAATCCTATGATCGCCAAAGCCGCAACCCCGTTGTGGAAGACGGAACGCTGGCCGACGACCAAAACCGCCGCGATTTTACCATCAACGCCATGGCCATCGGCATGAACGCTGCCAATTTTGGTCAACTGGTCGATCCGTTCGATGGTGTCGGCGATTTGGAACGAAAAATCATTCGCACCCCCTTGGATCCGGACATTACCTTTAGCGACGATCCGCTGCGGATGATGCGTGCCGTGCGGTTTTCGACGCAGTTGGGTTTTACTATCGAAGAGCAGTCGTTCGAGTCGATTAAAAGAAATGCTAAGCGGCTGACAATTTTGTCGCGCGAACGAATCAACGACGAACTGAATAAAATAATGATGGCCAGCCGCCCGTCGGTTGGATTTAAGATAATGGCCATCACTGGGTTACTTCCCTACGTTTTTCCTGAACTGGATGCTCTTCGCAGAGTTGATGTAAAAGAGGGAAGGAAACACAAGGATAATTTTTATCACACGCTCGAAGTGCTTGACAATATTGCCCGCACAACCAACGACCTTTGGCTGCGTTGGGCTGCCTTGTTGCACGATATTGCCAAACCGGCCACAAAACGATACGATAAAAATCTGGGGTGGACCTTTCATGGACACGAGTTTTTGGGCTCGAAAATGATTCCGGAACTGTTCAAGCGCATGAAGTTGCCCACGAACCAGAAAATGAAATATGTCCAGAAATTAGTTGAGTTGCACATGCGCCCCATTGTGCTGGCGCAGGAAATTGTAACCGACTCGGCCATCCGCCGCTTACTGTTCGAGGCCGGCAATGATATTGAGGATTTAATGCTGCTGTGCGATGCCGACATTACCTCGAAAAACCCCGAGAAAGTAGCCCGTTATTTGGAGAATTACAGGTTGGTGCGTCGAAAATTGGTCGAAATTGAAGAGAAGGACAGGATTCGAAACTTTCAACCGCCGATTTCGGGCGAACTAATTATGGAAACCTTTGGTTTGCAGCCTTGTAAAGCCGTTGGTGATATAAAGGATGCCATTAAAGACGCCATTTTGGAGGGAACAATCGAAAACACGTTTGAAGCGGCCTGGAGCTTCGCGCTAAAAAAAGCCGCCGAAATGGGGTTGCATCCCCTAAAGCCCACAGAATAAAAAATAAAAAACCCGCCCGGCATCATAACCATACTGGGCGGGGGATATTTTTAGAGCGTTGCAACCTGATCAGAAAATCCTTTCTAATACATGTTAAAATCAACTGATTCGCCAATCCGAATCTGAAGGGCACATAAACCCCGGTCGTTGCGGCCAAGCTTGTATTTTACATGATCGCCAATTTTCAGGTCGTTGAAATCGGCATCCTCCAGCTCGCCATAATAGAAAAAGATGTTTGGAGTGTTGTTGTCGGGTCGGATAAACCCATAGCCGTCTTTAATGGCTTGAATGGCACCGGTAAAATCTTCGTCAGACTCCAACGTGATATTTTTTGGATTGCTTTGCGCCGATTCCTGAATAGGAGTATCCTCATCGTAATCATCGGTAGGTTTCAGAACCGATGATTTTTTTACAAACAGTCCGTTAATAAAGGGATCGTTGGTCTTAATCCGCTCATCAATAATGGCTTGCATCGCCACGGGATAGCTCACTTCGTTTAATAGTTGTTGCGACGCGGTAGTAATCATTTGTCGTCCCAACGGATCAATGTACTCAAATTCCCACGACATAACCATAACTCTGATACCCAACGTATTGAGTTTTCTCACTAAGGGGACATAATCGCTATCACAGGCAATTAAAACAACAACATCGAAATGCTTGTACATGGCCAGTTCAAGGGCCTCGAGCGAAAACCACACGTCAATGCCTTTTTCTCCGCGCTGGGTAATGGGCAGGTAATGGGTTACAATTCCTGACGTCATAAGGATATCGTCGAATTGACGTTCCGACATCAGTTTGTTTGATTTTTGGCTTTCCGAAGCCAGGTAGCGTCCGCGAAAATAATGAGCGTCAACAACCTGTGCATGGCAAATGTCCACTTTTTCGTAACTGGCCACCGTTTTTCTGATAAATTCGTGCAGTCCCGAAATGCTGATGCGTGCCCGGCGTGAGTGAATGTAATTGTAGTAATTGCTAACGTGGGCAAAGTAATTTCCGTCGTAGAAAATACCAATCTTAACTAAATTATTCATTCTATTACTTTTAAATTATTTATAAAGAGGTTGGTTTTAGTCTGCAAAAATACTATTCTTTTAACGCGAGAATCTGAAATAGTCAGTGGAATTTGAATTATTCTTAGGTAACCCGGAAATCTGTTTTTTGTTTTCGGTTTCGACCTTATTATTACTTTTAGTTTCCAATACAGAAATCTAATGTTTATTCAAGAGTATTCTTTTTCAAAATTTTCATAATGAGCTCCTTGTCATTTACACTTTATGCCAAAACTATGTCTCAAAATTACAAAATCCTATAACCCAACCGCCTTCAAGACCTTATTAATTAGTGCCTTCACTGCGGATTCTCCGGGGGCTTCGGCGTATATCCGTATGATGGGTTCGGTATTCGATTTTCGTAAATGTACCCAGCCTTCGGCAAAATCAATTTTTACTCCGTCGGTAATATTAACTTTTTCATTTTTAAACTTTTCAGTGGCTTTTTTAAGAATTTCGTCCACATTAATTGTGGGATCTAAATCCACTTTGGTCTTTTCCATGAAATAAACCGGGTAGTCAGATTTTAAGACACTTACCGTTTTTTTTACCTCACATAAGTGCGAAAGGAAAAGGGCAATGCCCACCAAAGCGTCGCGGCCATAATGTAGGGGAGGATAGATAATTCCGCCGTTGCCTTCGCCACCAATAACGGCGTTGGTTTTCTTCATCATTTCCACCACATTAACTTCGCCAACAGCAGCTGCTTGATAAGTTTGATTGTGTTTCATGGTGATATCGCACAGAGCCCTTGACGACGACAGGTTAGACACGGTATTTCCGGGTGTATGCTTTAAAACGTAATCGGCTACGGCAACCAATGTGTATTCTTCGCCAAACATAACGCCGTTTTCGTCAATAAAAGCCAAACGGTCAACATCGGGATCGACCACAATGCCGAAATCGGCCTTGTTCTCTTTGACGGCTTTCGATGTTTCCGTCAGGTTTTTCTCCAACGGTTCGGGGTTGTGGGCAAAAATCCCGTTGGGCTCACCATTCAAAACAATACACTCAACATCAAGTTGTTTCAACATTGGGGGAATTGCCAGTGCTCCAACACTGTTGATGGCATCGAGCACAACCCTGAATTTTCTTTTTCGGATTTCGTGGACGTTGACCAACGGCAGGGCAAATATGGCATCAATGTGTTTTTGCATAAAGTCGTAGGTTGAATATTTTCCGAGTTTATCGTAGGTGGCATATTCAAAATCGGATTTTTGAATCAATTCCAGCAGTCGGTTTCCCTCAGATGCGCTAATAAATTCACCTTTTGCGTTTAACAACTTCAACGCGTTCCATTGGGCGGGGTTGTGCGAAGCCGTTAAAATAATCCCGCCCTGGGCTTTGAAATAAGGAACAGCCATTTCGACCGTGGGAGTGGTTGCCAGACCTAGATCAACGACGTTTATTCCACAGGCCAACAGCGTGTTAGTAACCAATTGGGAGACTACGGGACCCGACACCCGGGCATCGCGACCGATAATTACCGTAAGTTGCTGACTTTGGTATTGTTCTTGCTCATACAGCCAGCGGGAATAGGCCGAGCTGAAATTTACTATCTCGATGGGTGTTAAGGCGTTACCTGGTTTTCCGCCAATTGTTCCACGAATTCCTGAAATTGATACGATTAATGCCATTGTTTTCACTATTTTTGCAGCCGCAATTTACAAAAAATATCATTACAACTGCGAAGTTGTAAGCAACGCAATATAAAACCATTACAATTCAACATGAATTCAGACAGCCGTAAAAAAGGGTCATTTGAACCAAAAAAGAGACCTTTCAGTGACAATCGCGGAAGCTCCACAAACTGCGGAAAACGTAGCCAGAATCAAACTGAGCAATCTTACAATTTTGATGATCCTAACTTTTGGGATCAGATTGAAAAAGAGCTTGATTTTGAAGAGGGAGCCCCCCGCAAAGAAACAAAATCCGACGAACAACCCTCGGAAAGACGAAGAACCGATAAACCCGAATTTGCAAGCCGCAAGCCGCGTTTAGCCGAGCCTTCGGATAAAAAAAGGGAATTTGGCAACCGCAACCGCAAAGAGGATGCAAAGGAGTCAAGGCCGTTTGAAAAAGCCAACCAAAACCGCGAAGACAGGAGGAAACCATTTCAGGATGCTCCGCGTGGCGAAAGACGAACATATCCGGATCGCGACAGCAGACCAAGACGGGAAAATTATGACCGTAATCATTATGAGAACAGGGAACGTTCCGATTCTGACAAGTTTGAACGGAAAAGTCCCCGTAGGTTTGAAGATAAATCCGATAACCGACGCGAGAAAACACAGTTTAATGATCGCCCTTACGAAAACCGACCAGCCAAAAAGGATTTCGACAACAAAAGCCGTTTCGAAAGTCCTTACAAGAAAAAGGGAAACAACGGGGAAAACAGGTTCAGCGAAAGTCGCCAAAACTCCAGCGCGGGAAACGATGAAAGAAAAAAAACATATGCAGGTACAGATAGAGTCGATAACGAATTCCGCCGACAATCAACCAAGGAAATAAGGCTTAACCGTTTTATTTCCAACGCGGGAGTCTGTTCGCGCCGCGATGCCGATGACCTGATTCTGAGCGGAGAAATTAAAGTAAATGGGAAAGTGGTAACCGAACTGGGAACAAAAGTAAGTCTTTCCGATAAAATTGAGTACAAAGGAAAAACCCTGGATCCACAGAAAAAAGTGTATTTGTTGTTGAATAAACCCAAGGATACGCTCACAACGTTCGATGATCCTGAAGGACGCAGGACGGTGTATGATATTATAAAAGGGGCTACAACCGAACGCATTTATTCTGTGGGACGTCTTGACAGAAGTACAACCGGATTGCTTTTGTTTACCAACAACGGAGACATGGCCACGGCATTGACACATCCATCGGGCAATGTGAAAAAATTGTATCATGTAGTTCTTAATAAAGACGTTAGTGTAAACGACATCGAAAAAATTAAAGCTGGGTTTGAACTCGAAGATGGTTTTATTGCCGCCGATGACGTAAGTTATGCAAACGATGCGCTGAACGAAATTGGTATTGAAATACATAGCGGACGCAACCGTATTGTACGAAGAATGTTTGAACACCTTGGCTATGAAGTTGTCCGTCTTGACAGGGTGATGTTTGCCGGACTGACCAAGAAAAACCTTCCCCGTGGCGAGTGGAGAATGCTTACACCCAGTGAAATAACCCAACTGCACAATCTGATTGGAAAAGAAAAAATGAAGGAAATAAAAGGCGAAACCGGAAAATCAAAGAGGCCAAGGATAGGTAAGGGGTAAATGGTAAGTTAATGCGATGGAAAATTAACAATTGATGTTGATTACAAGTTGTTTAGACTTTAAAGAGATACGAAAAGAGCTGCCGTGATTAGGGAAAGCAGCTTTCTAAATGACCCAAACCGTTTTTGTGGCTTTTAAATGCACATATAGCTTGAAAAACCTTATAATTAAAGGCCAACACGGCACATCCAACATTTTAATCGGGGAAAGCATGGTAAACATTCGCCATTATATTCCCCATCAGAATGTTTTTGTGATTACGGATAGCAACGTTGACCTTCATCAAGGCTCGAAATTTCCCCCTTTCCCTTGCTACCATGTAGAACCGGGTGAAAAATCCAAAAACCTGGGTATCGTTGAAAACATTTGCCGATGGCTGCTCGAAAACGGAGCTAACCGCGGCTCATTTCTCGTGGGCATTGGTGGCGGCGTTGTGTGCGATTTGGCAGGATTTGTTGCAAGCATCTTTATGCGGGGCATTGACTTTGGTTTTGTGGCCACTTCCCTGCTTGCCCAGGTCGATGCAAGCGTGGGTGGAAAAAACGGCGTAAACCTCGATGGCTATAAAAATATAATAGGAACATTTAACCAACCCAAATTTGTCTTGTGTGATATTGAGGCATTGCAGACCTTATCCGTCGAGGAGTTTTCAAACGGCTTCGCTGAAATAGTAAAGCACACGCTAATTTCGGATGCCACCATGTTTCGCTATATCGAAGAAAATATTGACGAGGTTAAGAAATTCGCACCCAACGTTCTTGCCGAATTGGTTTATAATTCAGTATCCACAAAAGCCCGGATAGTAGAGTCCGATGAACATGAAAAAGGCGAACGCAAAAAACTAAACCTGGGGCACACTTGGGGTCATGCCATCGAAAAAATTGCTGGTCTTTCGCATGGAAAAAGCGTAAGCATTGGCCTGGAGTTCGCTGCACGACTTTCAACAAAGAAGGGTTTGCTCTCGCAACGCGATTATATGCGTATTTTGAATGTGCTGAAAGAACTGCAGTTGCCTGTTTGTCATCGAATTGACACAAAGCCCGTTTTCAAAGCCCTGAAGTGTGATAAGAAAAAGACGGGCAACGGGGTCGATTTTATTCTTATGACGGGAATTGGCGAGGTGGTAATCCAAAATATGGATTTTGAAGAATTAGCGGAAATCATGGAACTGTAAACCGATGAGAAACGATATCTGTCTGAGTATTGGCAACATTGGTTTTGAGATTGTTATGGAACAGCTCGAACAAACCTTGTTGGCCGAGATACGGTTCGACCTTCTTGACTTTACTTATTTTCAGTACCAACAAATTTTCCACCATCATAAAAACCTGATTGCCACCTATCGTCCGAAGACCGACGAGTATGGAACGATGGCCGAAATCCTTTCCCTGGCCATTGATTGGGGTTGCAACGCCATTGATATTGACATGCAAACCCCTGAAGCGGTGCGCATTCCGCTAATAAGTAAAGCAAAACAAAACAACCGGACTGTGATAATCTCCTATCATAATTTTGTTGAAACCCCCGAAATCAGCCGATTGGAAAACCATGTGAAAGAAATGAAACGCATGGGCGCTGATATTGTCAAAATTGCCTGTATGGCAAACTCAACCCAAGATTGTGCCCGAATTCTTGGACTTTACGAAAACCACAACAACATGGTGGCTTTTTGCATGGGCGAGTTGGGAAAAATAACGCGGCTGGCTACTCCATTGCTGGGTGCTCCGTTTACTTACGCTTCCATCGAAGGTTTTTCAACTGCTGCGGGACAAATTGAATACGGGAAAATGGAAGTTTTGCTTGATACGTTTAAGAAATAGTTTCTTTACTTTGCAAAAATTTTTGTTTAGACAGAAAACCATTCCATGCAGGTAATCATTGCTCCATCAAGAATTTCAGGAACCAGACATGCTCCGGCATCAAAAAGCCTGGCACAACGAGCCATTGCCCTGGCTTCATTTGCCGAAGGGATGTCTGAAATTGCCAATGTTGGAAACTCCGATGATGTTCTTTCAGCAATCCGGGTTTGTAGGGCTTTAGGCGCCAAAATCGATATACAACCCAACAAATTGTTGATTGAAGGAAGGATAACCCCGCCAAATGCAATACTTGATTGCGGCGAGTCGGGTTTGGGAACTCGGATGTTTTCGTGTCTTGCAGCAACGTTGAACAACGAGGTTGTGCTTGCCGGCAACGGGTCTTTAGTAAACCGCCCAATGACCATGATTGAACAGTCTGTCAGAGGTTTAGGCGCTTTTTGTGTTTTAGAAAAGGGCGGATTTCCAATTCGTGTAAAAGGACCTTTGACGGGCGGTAAAGCCACCATTGACGGATCAGTAAGTTCGCAAGCCCTTACCGGAATGTTAATGGCAGCTCCTTTAGCACAAAATGACACCACCATTTTTGTCAGCAACCTGAGAAGCAAACACTATATTGACCTGACATTAGAAACAATGAACGCTTTCGGAGTGCAGGCCGAGAACAGAAATTATTCTGAATTTTTCATAAAAGGGCAGCAACGCTATACTCCGGCTGTTTTCAATGTCGAAGGCGACTGGAGCGGAGCCGCTTTTTTGCTAGTTGCCGGGGCCATAGCCGGAAATGTCAGGGTCGAAAACCTTAACCCCATGTCGAAACAGCCCGACAAGAAAATCATGGAAGCCCTTATGTTTGCCGGAGCCCGTGTGTCCATCCATTATGACTTTATTGAGGTTTCGGAAGGCAAATTAAACCCTTTCCATTTCGATGCCACCCACTGCCCCGATCTTTTCCCTCCCTTAGTGGCTTTAGCCGCTCATTGTCAGGGAGAAAGCCGGATTTTGGGCGTAAGCCGTCTGAGGGCAAAAGAGAGTGACCGGGCGGCCACTTTGCAGCAGGAATTTTCGAAATTGGGAATTCGAATTGACATTCAAGGCGAAATGATGAGCATCTTTGGCGGAACTTTTTCCGGGGGCAAAGTACAGTCGCACAATGACCACCGGATTGTCATGGCTTGTGCAACAGCAGCGCTTTGTGGTAGCAAAACGGTGGAGATTTTTGGAGCTGATTCTGTTCGAAAATCGTACCCGGAGTTTTATGACAATCTGAAATCATTGGGAGCCACTATTTTAATTGTGGAATAAAACACACTTTATTCAACTGAAAAACAAACAGGTTACCGATTTTTTTCTTTACGCAATAATTTGTTAAGCTTTTATTTTTTTTCATGCAAATCCTTACCTTTGAAAAAGCATAAAGGATTAGTAATTTATGGTAACACACCGAATTGACCCGACATCGACGATTATTATCACCCTGTTCTTTATGCTCTTTGCTGGAGTTCCCGGATATGTTTTCTATAAGTCCTACACTATGTATTCGCTCAAAAATCTTCCCGTGGTTACCCTTGAAGAAATCCAAAATACTCCATCGGGCGTTAACCTGTCAGGACTTTTAGTTCTTGACAGCCATAAAAAAGTGGAATCAGGACAGAAATTGGCTTCGTTTTTTGTGCACCCACAGGTGTGGCGTTTCCGACGGTTCGATCAGGAAATCAAGCCCGTAAATCTTTTTGACGGTTCAGTCGTTTTTTAATGAATGCCTTTCCTGATCGGTTCGATTATGGCCCCGATTTGGGAGCATTGGATTTCATGATCGAAGGTTCGATGCTTGAAAACACCCTTACCCATTTCGGGAATAAAGGCTGGGGTGGAATCATCAGAACGTATGAAACAACGGAGCAAGACCACACTTTTACAGAGTACACTGTCATTATTGATTCTCTCCCCGGAAATCGCACTATTGTGACCGATACTATTTTCATTACGAAAGGAATAGCCGCGGAAAGGAAAGCCGATTTTTGCTCTTTTGATACAGCAAACTTTTCGGGTTCAAGAACTTATTACACCCAGAAATTCATTGAAATGGGATTGGTTGAAGGAGATACGGTGGTTGGCATTTTTTCCATGGTGAAAACGGCCCAAACTGACATTTTGCCCGTGAAAATTTTCTGTTACGGCAACCCTGCGGTTATATGGAAAGTGTTTTACCAGAAGAGTAAACTCTTTCTTTGGATTAGTGCCCTGCTAATGTTCATCCCTCTGTTGGTCTTGGTCAATATGGTTTGGCAGAAATTGAAATTAATGTGATAATATGCTTCAAATAGAAACGCTGCTACGCAGCTTTCTAAAAGTAAGATCGACCGCTTGCAAACGTTTGAATCAGCTAAAGAACTATCATTTAACACAATAGACAAATCCATTCGGCAATAATTTCTTGTTCCGATTTCCGATATTTTTCTCAAAAATGTCAAAATAAAATCCTACATTTGTATGCCTGAAAAAGGCCTAACACTGAACAAGTGTCATTTTAGTATCAAACAACCATATAAAAATCAACAAATTATGTCAAAAGTAAAGTATGTTTACACCTTTGGCGACGGTAAAGCCGAAGGACGCTCCGACATGAAAAACCTCCTTGGAGGAAAAGGCGCTAACCTTTGCGAAATGAACCTTATTGGGGTTCCCGTTCCAGCCGGATTTATTGTTACAACCGAAGTCTGTACAATTTATAACCAACAAGGCAAAGATGCCGCTGTTAACCTGATTAAAGATGAGGTTAAAGCCGCCATGATTGAAACCGAAAAAATCATGAAAGCCAAGTTCGAAGCTTCCGGCAACGATTTTCCTTTGTTGATGTCAGTCCGTTCCGGCGCCCGCGTTTCCATGCCCGGTATGATGAACACAGTTTTAAACCTGGGGTTGAACGACACAACCGTAAAAATTCTGGCCGAGAAATCACAAAACGAACGTTTTGCATACGACTCGTATCGCCGTTTCATTCAAATGTACGGTGATGTTGTTATGGGCGTACAAGCCGAGAAAGGCCACCACGATCCGTTCGAGGTTGAAATTGACAAGCTGAAAGAGAAAAAAGGCTACAAAGCCGACACCGACTTTACTGCCGAAGATTTGAAAGCTTTGGTAGAAAGCTTTAAGCAAATTGTAAAGAAACACGCAGGCCGCGATTTTCCAACCAATCCATGGGATCAACTTTGGGGCGGTATTTGTGCCGTGTTCGATTCATGGAACACCGAGCGTGCAAAATATTATCGTCAAATGCACCAGATTCCGGAAGAGTGGGGGACTGCTGTTAACGTCCAGGCAATGGTGTATGGAAACATGGGCATTACTTCGGGAACTGGTGTTGCCTTTACACGCGATGCCGCTACCGGCGAAGATATTTTCAATGGCGAGTATTTGTTAAATGCACAAGGCGAAGACGTTGTGGCCGGTATTCGTACTCCACAGGAAATCACCATCGAAGGTTCGCGCCGTTGGGCAAAAGGTCAGGGAATTTCGGAAGAAGTGCGCAAAAGCCAATATCCCTCGCTGGAAGAAGCTATGCCAAAAGTCTATGCCGACCTTAATGCTGTGCAACAGAAACTGGAAGATCACTACAAAGACATGCAAGACCTTGAATTTACCATTCAGGACAACAAACTTTGGATGCTTCAGACCCGTAACGGGAAACGTACCGGAGCTGCCATGGTTAAAATTGCATGTGATATGATTGATCAAAAATATATCACTGAAAAACAAGCTCTTTTGCGCTTAGATGCCGCCAAACTCGACGAGCTCCTTCACCCTGTTTTCGATAAAGCAGCCATTGCAAAAGCGAAAGTATTGACCAAAGGTCTTCCCGCCTCTCCGGGGGCAGCAACTGGACGTATTGTTTTCTTTGCTGATGAAGCCGAAGAGTGGAAAAACCGTGGCGAGAAAGTTATTCTTGTCCGTTTGGAAACCTCGCCCGAAGATTTGCGTGGTATGAACGTGTCAGAAGGTATTCTTACTGCCCGTGGAGGTATGACATCGCATGCTGCCGTTGTTGCCCGCGGTATGGGTAAATGTTGTGTTTCCGGTGCCGGCGAAGTTAGCGTAAACTATCAGGCGCGCGAGTTTAAAATTGGAAACAATGTTTTCAAAGAAGGCGATTGGATTTCATTGAACGGTTCGACCGGCGAAGTGTATGAAGGCAAAGTAGCCACAATTACCCCATCGTTAAGCGGCGATTTCGGTCGCATTATGGACATTGCCGAGCGCCATACGAAAATGGACGTTCGCACCAATGCCGACACCCCCAACGATGCTAAAGTTGCCCGCGAATTTGGAGCAAAAGGTATTGGCCTTTGCCGTACCGAGCACATGTTCTTTGAAGGCGACCGTATTAAAGCCGTACGTGAAATGATTCTTGCACACAACCTGGAAGGCCGCCGCAAAGCCCTGGCAAAACTTCTGCCTATGCAACGTGGTGATTTCGAAGGTATTTTGGAAGCCATGGACGGTTTTGGTGTTACCATTCGTTTGCTCGATCCACCATTGCACGAATTTACGCCAAACGAGCCTGCTGCTCAGGAAGAAATGGCGAAAGAACTTGGTATTTCTGCCGACGAGGTGAAAGCAAAAGTGGACTCATTGCACGAATTTAACCCCATGTTGGGACACCGGGGATGCCGTTTGGGTATTACCTATCCTGAAATTACAGAAATGCAGGCGCGCGCTATTATAGAGGCTGCCTGTAACCTGAAACTGAAAGGCAAAACTCCGAAACCGGAAATTATGATTCCGCTAATTGGAACCGTTAAGGAGTATAAGAATCAGGAACAGATTATTCGCCGTATAGCCGAAGAAGTGTTTGCCGAGAAAAAGGTAAAGGTTGACTTTTTGGTTGGTACCATGATTGAAATTCCCCGTGCAGCTCTGACTGCTGACCTGATAGCCAAGGAAGCCGAATTCTTCTCGTTTGGTACCAATGACTTAACTCAAATGACCTTCGGTTACTCGCGCGACGATGCCGGAAAATTCCTGCCAATCTACATCGAAAATGGCATTCTGAAAAACGATCCGTTCCAGGTTCTTGACCAGGAAGGTGTTGGCCAATTGGTTGACATGGGCGTTAAAAGAGGCCGCAGCTCTCGTCCCGACCTTAAAGTAGGTATTTGCGGCGAGCATGGCGGCGAACCCAGCTCTGTAGAATTCTGCCACCGGGTAGGCATGAACTACGTTTCATGCAGCCCGTTCCGCGTGCCCATTGCACGTTTGGCAGCAGCACAAGCCGCAGTTCGTTAAGAGTCAATTCTTTAATTGAAAATACACTTCCCGTAAGTCAAATGATTTACGGGAAGTTGTTTTTTTACGCGAAGCAGAACAAAAAAGCCGGAACCCATGCAATTGGATCCCGGCTTTTACTATCGTTTATTACGTTTAGTTTTCTTTTGTAGGTTCTGCTTCTTCGGCTTCCTCTTTCTTGTCAATAATATCTAGCAGGTTGTTTGCCTGCAATTCGTTGTACCAGTTGACCACTTTTTTCATGTCGGAAACGTAAACACGTGCTGGATCATACTCTGGAAGGATTTCAGCAAAAAACACCTTAATCTTTTCCGGATCGGATTTGTGGCTGAGAGCTGGTTGACCCTGCTGTTTTTCACGGATTGATTTCAGGATTTCCACCAAAGGTTTGTCTTCGGCAAGGGTAAATATGGCAATATCTTCGAGCGAACTTACACGGGTTGTTGATGAAACAGGCATGCGTTTCCCATTTTCGAGGCTCTCCACAATTAAACCATTCCGTGACGAAGCAACTAGTTTATGAAGCCCCGATTGTCCTGAGATTGCTAATATTTCTTTTAATGTCATAGTTGAACGTTTTTTATGAGGGGGCAAAAATAAAAAAAAATAGGACAAGGAACGCTTTTAAGGCGATTTTTTTGTCAAAAGAATCGATGACAAGCAAGGTGTTTTCTTTAGGTTGCAAGAGTTCCGGGATCTCGTACCGGAAGCGAGAAAGTAAAGGTAGTTCCACTGTTTGCGCTACTTTCGACCCAAATAACCCCTCCGTTTTTCGTAACAAATTCTTTACAAATAACCAATCCCAGGCCGGTTCCTGATTCATCGTTGGTGCCTTTGGTTGTAAAACTTCCCCCGAATGAAAATATTTGCTTCTGTTGCTCATCTGACAAGCCAACCCCAGTGTCGCTGATTTTTATGTTTATATGATTGTCCTGAATCTCAGCGCTTGCTTTCACTGTACCACCAACGGGAGTAAACTTTATGGCATTTGACAATAGATTCCGTATAACGGTTGCAATGGTATCCTGATCGGCATAGGCCTCAACCCAGGCTGGAACATTGTTTATTAGTTGAATATTCTTACTATGGGCTTGAACCGCTAAAAAGATGGTCGCATCGTTGACAATACCACGCAAATCAATCTGCCGGGGCGATAATTTCAGGTTTCCCGTTTGGCTTCGTGACCAGCTTAAGAGGTTCTCAATAAGCACAAGTAACCGGCTGGCCGATTCGTGTACCAGGGAACTATAATTGACAATATCCTCGGGGTTTAGCTTTTTTGTCTGCGTTGCCAGCACTTCGGTTAATCCAACAAGCGCCGTGAGAGGGCTGCGCAGGTCGTGGGCAATAATCGAGAAAAGCTTGTCCTTTGTTTGTACCAGGTGTTTCAGGCTTTCCTCCGATTCGGCCAACTTTTCAACCACTTCCTGCAGGTACTTGTTCTGGGCTTCAATTTTTTTCTTTTGCGCTTCAATTTCAGCGTTTTTCTCAATCAGCAGCGTGTTGGCCTCTTTTATACATTCCGATTGTGCTGTTAGTTCTTCCTTTTGCTGTTCAACAACCAGTGTTCGTTGCTGCACCATCTGATCGAGTTCGTCATAGAAGGTTTTCAGCTTGTGCGTCATGGTGTTAAAACCGTTGGCGACATTCTCGAATTCGTCATTGGAATTAATGGAAATTGTGGTTTCCAATTTATTGTCGGCTATTTTGTTGATTCCGTAATTAATCAGCTTCACTTTACGGACTACAAAATACTCAAGCAGGAGTGGAAGCGTTATTAGCACAAACAAAACAGAAAGTATTGAAATCAGGATGGCAATTTTGCTGAACTCTTTTCTGAATTCAAAGAGTTCATTTTCATACACTTCCAGACATGCTAGTCCAATGGCAGTTTCGGTAGAATCAAAAATCACGCGAATTGACGGAGACCAATCTGCCGTTTATGCCGTCTTCCAAGGATCTCCGGATATTGTCCTCGCCTGCTTTAACAATATGTGTGTAAAAATCTTCAATTTCCGGAGATTCTTTGAATAGGTCGCCAGGTACGGTCAATGGCTCTCCTTTCAACGACAGAGACAGATAAACATCGACAGTATTTTCCCCGATAGCCACAGAGGTTTCCATATCCCTATTGTCGGAATTAAGAGAGGTATCGCCAATGTTAACCTGAAATGTTCCGGATTTTGGTATCGAGGCAAAGTTCTTTTTATCGAGAATGACATTGACTGCCGAATGCTTACCTCCAACGAAACTGTAAAAGATACCTGATTGTGCTTTAAAGTAATGCCCTTGTCATACCTTTTCTGCCTGTTTTGAATAAAACTACCCGTTGTAGGGTTTGTATGTATTTCAATGGCAAATTGGTCACTTTCAATCCAGAATATATTGTTTTCAGCCACATCGCCATCAAAACAGTAGAAAAATTGATTGCTATCGGGGGAATGATTAAGCGTGTAGAGATAGGTTATTGCCGGGTCACCGGATTTTAAACCGTGTAAGTATTTTTGTACTCGTTTGTATTCCGGCTTTTGAATATCATGGCTTGAATTCATCTCCTTATGCAGGTCGCCGTCAATGCTCCGGGCAATGGTTCTGACAAGCGATAATTTATTGCTCAGGAAGTTGTTGTAAAGCTTGTTGTAGGAATACGTGTAAACTGACCAGGCAAGCAACACGGTTACTGCCAGGCTAATCCCTGAAATAAACAGCATTAATTTCTAACGTATTGAAAGTTGCACGTGTTTGGTTTTAGAATTGTTGGTTTCCTCAAAGCAGGATTACCAAATATAATCAAAAGTTTCAAATTCTTGACAATGAAAACAACTTTTTGTTCTTGAGGTGTCATTTTATCGATACTACATTATCTTTGCAATCAGGTGGACAAGAAGGTGGAAATTCTGTTTAATATCCGGTTCTTATGAAATATATCCTGTCTCTTTCTTTGTTTTTTTTAATGTCTTGGATTTCGGGTCAAAATATTGACAGTTTGCGTTTTCGGATACAATCGACTAGTAATCTGCAAGAGAAGATTTCTTTAATGAATGATTTGATGTTGGCCTACCAAAGGGTTTCACCCGATTCCGCCCTGGACATTGGCTTTAGGGCGTTGATGCTTATTCCTCAAGATTCGTTGAAACAACAATGGATCAGAATTCAGACAAATCTGGGCATTGTTTACCTGAATCGTGGAGAATACCCAAAAGCCGATAGTCTTTTTGGAATAGCTCTGGAAATGGCCGTAAAAATCAAAGACTTGAGTCAGATTGCTTTACTTTACAACAATCTTGGTTTGAGCCAAAGCAGTCAACACAAATACAACGAGGCTATCGATTTTTACCTGAAATCGGCACATTTGTCTGATAGCCTTAACATTATGGAAACGTCCGTTAGAACATTGGTGAACATTGGTGTTATTTATCATTATCAGAATAATGCCAGAAGGGCTTTGGACTATCATCTGATGGCTATTGATAGAATAAACAGGCACAATCTGGAAATGGGAACAATGTACTCTGTTTTACTAAGAAACACGGGGGCTTTCTATCAACTTTTAGGTTTAATGGATTCAGCATACCATTATACATACAAATCACTGGAAATCAGTCGCAAAAACAACGATAAGCGAGGGCTGTCTATCTGCTACCAGAATCTGGGCGATTTTATTTGTGATGAGGAACCAGAGAAAGCGGAGATTTTGTATCAAAAATCGCTTGCCCTGAAAAAGGAACTCAAGAACTTTAATGGAATTGCCCATACGGCTGCAAGCCTTGGCGATCTTAACAAGAAAATGGGAAGATACCACAAGGCTGAGCAATATTTTAACCAGGCAATCGAATACGCAGAAATGGTTGGAGATATCAACCTATTGAACGAAACCCACCTACTTTTATCACAAGTGTATGAAAACCAGGGAGATATTGCAAAATCGCTAAAGCACCACAAACTGTATGTCGAAAATAAAGACACCTTGGTAAAACGCTCAAACGAAGCAAAACTACTTGAACTGCAAACCCAGTACGAAACTTCCCTGAAAGAAAAGCAGATACTGGAACTCAAGCACCGGCAAAATGTGAACGAAATTACCATAAAAAACAGCCGACGTGTTATTGTTATTTCTCTTGTTGCAATTGTTGTTATTATTATTCTGTTGTTTCTGGTTTACAGGGCCTTTCTATCCATTAAACGAAAACGGGACATTTTAAGCGAGAAAAACGCTATTATTGAGCAACAATACGAGGAAATTACAACTCAACGCGACCATTTGGCTGACAGCAACCTGAAAATTCAAGTTCAGCACAAGCAAATCGAAGACAGCATTAATTATGCCAGCCAAATTCAGGAATCGTTGCTTCCATCCGATATCATCATGCGATCGGCTTTGGGTGAATACGCGCTTTTTTATCTTCCAAAAGATGTTGTCAGTGGGGACTTTTATTGGGTCAACCAAGTAGAGCGATTTACCTTCGTTGCTGTGGGCGATTGTACTGGTCATGGAGTCCCGGGGGCTTTTATGAGTGTGCTGAGCATATCGCTGCTGAACGAAATTGTAAAAGGCAAAGGGATTATAAACCCCTCGGGAATTTTAAACGAATTGCGACGACTGGTAATCGCATCGCTAAAGCAAGACGGAAACAAGATGGGTGGAACCGATGGACTGGAATTGGCCATTTGCCGGATTGACAAAAATACGAAACAGTTGGTCTTTGCAGGTGCGCAGCGTTCTTTGCTTTTACTGCGAGACGGTGAAATTGAGGAATTTTTGCCCAATAAAATGCCGGTTTCAGCCCATGTTGCAATGCTCGATTTTACTGAAAACGAAATTGATGTCCGCACCGGCGATATCCTTTACCTGTTTACCGACGGATTTCAGGATCAGTTTGAAGTACAGAATTCGCATCGATATGGAAAACAGCGCTTTAAGGAATTGCTTCGGAGCAGGAATAACCTGACATTGGACGAACAGCAAAAGGCTTTGGAAACCGAATTTTCCACCTGGAAGGGCGTTAATGAGCAAATTGATGATGTTCTGGTTTTAGGATTCAGAATTGAGTCAACTCCGAAAAGTAATTTTTAAAATCATTCTGAGCGGAGTCGAAGAATGAATATCTTGAATTACAGCATATTTCGACTTCACTCAAGGTGACAATTCTAACGTTTTTTACTTTTCAGATTGGACTAATGATTGATTTTTTTCAACTCCCCGTTTAAACCTTTTTTTAATTCATCAATCAAAGCTGGCGTAAACAAACTTAAAACAAGAATTATGAAACGTACAGCAATTATCGCCGCAATGTTGATAGGATCAATGTTGACAGCAACTGCCCAGCCAAACGAAAAAGGGTCACGAAACCACGAACCACGGATGGAACGGGAATGTATCCTACCCAACCTAACCGATGAGCAAAACGCCAAAATTGAAACAATGAAAATAGAACACCTGAAAGTTCGCAACCAGCATCAGGCTGAAATGGCCGAACTGCGTGCTTCAAAACGCAAATTAATGATTGCCGAAAAGCCTGATCAAAAAGCCATTGATGCTGTTCTAGAAAAAATGGGCGCAAAACAAACCGAGATGCACAAAGCCGCCGCTGCGCACAAGTTAGCCATTCGTAACCTGCTTACCGATGAACAAAAAGTGGTGTTTGACAGCCGTCCTCCAAAGGGAAAGCACGGTGGACGCCATGGAAATCATGAAGGATGTGGCCATAGAAAAATGGAAATGCACCCCAATTGCCCCCGGAACAATAATTAACGTTTGGAAAATAAACAAAAATGGCGGATACTCCCAGTGTCCGCTTTTTTTTGCTTAAAATTGATTCGCAAGAAACTAATCGTTTGCAGATTAAGTGTACTTCCTGTTTTGTGCGTTGGGTCACCCAAAAATTCATATTTCCATAGCCAATAA
>JBBISE010000050.1:0-19566 GCA_037441445.1 Salinivirgaceae bacterium | reverse complement strand
CACATTTCATCTATTTATTGATTCCCAATAATTTAAACATAAACGCATACTGAAATGATACGTCCTTTATGGGTTTAAACCTTCCGGAAGCTCCGCCATGACCTGACTCCATATCCGTTTTAAACAGAATGGTGTTGTTGTCGGTCTTCATTTCGCGCAATTTGGCTACCCACTTGGCAGGTTCGAAATATTGGACTTGCGAATCGTGGTATCCCGTAGTAACTAACATGTTGGGATAGTTCTGGGCTTTTACCTGGTCGTACGGCGAATAGGATTTCATGTAATGGTAAAACTCTTCGATGTTTGGATTGCCCCACTCATCGTATTCGGCAGTAGTCAAAGGAATCGAGGAATCGAGCATGGTTGTTACCACGTCCACAAAAGGAACCTGGGCAATAATACCTTTATACAAATCGGGACGAAGATTTGCAATAACCCCCATTAACAAACCACCCGCACTACCACCTTGTGCAAAAAGTTTGTCAGATGAGGTGTATTTCTCATCAATCAAGAATTGCGAACACGCAATAAAATCGGTAAAAGTGTTCATTTTTTTCAATAGCTTACCGTCTTCATACCATTGACGTCCCATTTCCTGTCCGCCCCTGACATGAGCAATGGCATAAACAAAACCCCGGTCGAGTAAACTAATACGCGAATAACTAAAATAGGCATCGGTCGAGCTACCGTATGAGCCATAAGCATATATCAAAGCTGGGTTATTTCCGTCTGTTTTTAAACCCTTGCGATACACAATGGACATTGGGATGTTGGTTCCATCGGTAGCTTTTGCCCACAAGCGCTTTGTTTCGTAATTGTCCGGCGAATATCCTCCCAAAACCTCGGTACGTTTCAACAGGTTTTTCTCTTTCGTATCCATATTGTAATCGTAAGTCGAGAATGGTGTGGTCAGCGATGTATAGGCAAATCGAAGCATAGTTGTTTCAAATTCAGGGTTTTGAGCTCCCATAAGGGTATAAACCTCCTCGCCAAAATCAATGTAGTGTTCTTCCTTTGAAGTCAGGTTTATAATTCGCGTTTGGTTTAACGCTTTCGAGCGTTCAAAAATGACTAAATGGTTGCTGAAAATTTCAATTCCTTCGAGTAACACATCATTTCTGTGCGGAATTACTTCTTTCCAGTTTTTCTTTTCGGTTTTTAGTACCGGCGTTTCCATTAACCGGAAGTTTGTGGCATCCAGGTTTGTGGTAATAAAGAATTTGTCGCCAAAGTGCTCAATAGAATACTCCAGTCCTCTTTCCCTTGGTTGAAAAACAACGAAATCTCCGATTGGATTGGCTGCATCTAAATAACGATACTCAGAAGACAAAGTGCTGGAAGTAGCGATGAAAATGTACTTTTTTGACTTTGATTTATAGACATTTACTGCAAATGTTTCATCCTTTTCCTCGTAAACAAGGGCATCGTTCCCCGATGTTTTATTGAGCAAAGAATGGCTGAAAATTTTGTTGGATCGCAAGGTAACTGTATCCTTAACGGTGTAGAACAGTGTCTTGTTATCGTTTGCCCAGGTTGCCGAACCGGTTGTGTTCGCAATTTCAGAATCCAGAAGCTCTCCGGTTTCCAGGTTCTTAAAATAAATAGTGTATCGGCGACGGCTAACAGTATCAACACCATAGGCTAAAATCTTGTTATCGGTGGAAACGGTTAAACCTCTTACGTTAAAATAATCATACCCTTGAGCCATAGCGTTTACATCGAGCAGCATCTCCTCAGCTGCCTCTAAGGTGCCTTTTTTACGACAATACACAGGGTATTCCTGACCCGTTTCGAAACGCGAGTAGTAATAATAACCGTTTTCGAAATAAGGTACCGATTCATCTTGCTGTTTCATGCGGCCCTTTATCTCTTCAAAAAGTACGTCCTGAAGATTTTCTGTGCTCTTCATGATTCCGGCAGCGTAATTGTTTTCAGCATTTAGGTAATCTAACACCTCTTTTGTATCGCGTTGGTTCATCCAGAAATAGTTGTCAACACGAGTGTCACCGTGTGTTGTCAGTTCCTGAGACACTTTTTGGGCAATCGGCGCCACCGGATCAGGGGTGCAGGTAGCCAGAAACAAAATAGCCAATAATGGCAAAAGGTTTTTAACGTTCATGATTTTGTGCATAGCTTGGCTTTTTTAAGGTTAATATTAAATTTGTTGATTATTTGAGACGATTGTATTGAGCAATATTGCGGGAATTTTCGTCGGTTTTTGTGTTTCGCGATTTAGAAAGCCCAGTTTTACCATTCCTTTGTTACACAGAGATCCTTGTCCGTTAAAAATTTCGTGGTGAAAAGTAATTGAAGCCGACGGAATATCCAGCAATTCAGTTCGGATAGTTATAAGATCATCGTACAACAAAGGCCGGATGTATTTACTATTCAACTCTATTACAGGCATAAAGATACCGCTTTTTTCTATTTCGGTGTATGAAATTCCCAGGTTTCGCATCAGCTCAGTCCGTCCGATTTCGTAAAAAACAGCATAATTTCCGTAATATACCACGCCCATTTGATCGGTGTCGGCATAGCGAATGCGGTGTTGGGTTTCAATACAACAAGATGTGAGCATTATTTCACTGGTTTAAAAAGGACAACAAAAGAGCAAATTTGCAAAGAAATTTCATTTCTCAACATCAATGAAGTTAAAAAATAAGTGCAAACTTAATATTTACCTTGCAAATACATTCCTTGTTTGGAAATTATGGTACCAACCCATGCTGCAAAATTGAAAATTAAACAGAAAAGGTTGTGTCGAGTTATTTAAAATGAAAATAAATAAGCATTTATTCTATTTAAAATTTATCTGATCACCCCGAAAATGTTCAAAAACATACTTACTTTTGCCATCGTTTGAAAAGGCATAAGCATGATTCAGCATACCGGGAAAATAGTATCGGTCGAAAAAAATATGGCAGAGATTTCGCTGCAACAAACCTCAGCTTGTGCTGCGTGCCACGCAAAAAGTGCCTGTATATCAGCTGATAACAAAGAAAGGAAGATTTCAGCAGAAATCAACCCAAATGCGTTTTCTGTTGGCGAAGAAGTTCTTGTAACGCTCAAAACAGTTCAAGGGTATAAAGCTGTTCTTATCGCTTACGTAATTCCGTTCCTGATAATTCTGTTCGTTTTGGTTGTTGGTGAGATTATGGCCTTACCTGAATGGCAGTCGGGGTTGTATTCCCTTGTTATTTCCGCACTATATTTCCTGTTTTTAAAACTATTTGGGAAGAAGTTTACGAATACCATGAAATTTAAGATTGAGAAGATAACTAACACATAAAAACAATGAGTCAAATAGTCCTATTATCAATTATTACATTGTGCGTTATCGGAGGCGTGTCTGCCGTTGTCCTCTTTTACGCGGCCAAGAAATTCAAAGTTTACGAGGATCCCCGTATCGACCAGGTAGAGGCGTTGCTACCGTCAGCCAACTGTGGCGGATGTGGTTACCCTGGTTGTCGTGGCTTTGCTGAGGCTTTAGTGAAAGCCGATGACATTTCAGATATGCTATGTCCGCCTGGAGGTGGCGCCACAATGAAAGCCATTGCAGCCATGTTGGGACAGGAAGTGAAAATGACCGACCCCATGATTGCAGTTGTACGCTGCAACGGAACACCCGAACATCGCACCCGGACGTCGACGTATCAGGGCGCAAAAAATTGTGCCATAGCGCAGACAGTCTATATTGGTGAAACCGATTGTGCCTTTGGTTGCTTTGGTTACGGTGATTGCGTAACGGTATGTAAGTTCGATGCTATATACATTGACGACAATACCGGACTTCCAGTCGTTAGCGAAGAAAAGTGTGTTGCCTGTGGTGCTTGTGTAAAAGCATGCCCACGAAACATTATTGAAATGCGCAAAAAAGGTCCCAAGAATCGCCGTATTTATGTTACTTGCAGCAGCTGTGACAAGGGAGCAGTGGCCAAAAAGGCCTGTGCTGTCGCCTGCATCGCGTGTGGAAAATGTGCAAAAGTGTGTCCTCACGATGCTATTACCATTCAAAATAATTTGGCGTACATCGACTACAAAAAGTGCAAACTTTGCCGTAAGTGTGCCGAAGAGTGTCCAACCAACGCCATTGTTGAGTTGAATTTTCCACAAAAAAAGAAAGTTGAAGAATCGGAAGCAACTCCTGTTGCTAACGATAACTAATTGATAATCATTTAACCAAGGAGGTGTACTGTGCTTAAAACATTTAAAATAGGGGGTGTTCACCCACCCGAGAATAAGCTATCAGCCGGGGCTGCCATCGAGGCGCTTCCCCTACCCGATATGGTATCCATTCCCGTGTCGCAACATATTGGAGCTCCAGCCCAGGTTTTGGTACAAAAGGGCGATAAAGTGAAAGTAGGTACCGTTATTGCCAAACAAGCAGGGTTTGTCTCGGCCAATATTCATTCCTCAGTATCGGGAACGGTGCAGAAAATCGAAGAAGTTTTTGATACTTCAGGATATCGTAGAATGGCAGTTCTAATAAAGGTTGAGGGTGATGAGTGGGAAGATGCAATAGACAAATCCACTGCCCTAAAAAGTGAAATAACAGTCCAATCGTCAGAAATCGTTCAGAAAGTAGCCGAAGCCGGAATTGTGGGATTGGGAGGGGCAACGTTTCCAACACATGTGAAACTCTCCGTTCCAGCTGGTAAAAAAGCCACCATTTTAATTATAAATGCTGTTGAATGCGAGCCATATCTTACCTCTGATCATCAACTTATGATGGAGAAAGACCAGGAGATAATGATTGGAACCAGTATTTTGATGAAGGCTCTTGATGTAAAAGAAGCGGCTATTGGTATTGAGAACAATAAACCCGATGCCATAAGAAAACTGACAGAAACGGCCAAAAATTACCCCGGAATCAGAGTTGTGGGACTTAAGGTGAAATATCCTCAAGGTGCGGAAAAACAGCTAATAAAGGCCATTATTAACCGCGAAATCCCTAGTGGAAAATTGCCTATTGAAGTAGGGGCTGTGGTTCAGAACGTAGGAACTGCTTTCGCGGTCTATGAAGCAATCCAAAAAAACAAACCTTTGATAGAAAGGGTTGTAACCGTTACAGGTAAATCCTTGAAGAAGCCCGCTAACCTTTTGGTTCGCGTGGGGACGCCCGTCCAGAAAATGATAGATTTTACAGGAGGCCTGCCGGAAGATACCGTTAAAGTTGTTAATGGAGGACCCATGATGGGGAAAGCAATCCGCGACCTGGAAGTTCCCGTTACTAAAGGAACCAGCGGAATACTGATTCTGAACCAAAAAGATGGGGAAAGAAAGGAATATGTAAATTGTATCCGTTGCGGAAAGTGTGTCACGGTCTGTCCTATGGGGCTTGAACCCTATATTCTGATGACCTTTGGGGAAAAACAAATGTGGACAGAAGCAGAGCAATATCACACCATGGATTGCATTGAATGTGGATCGTGCAGTTTTACATGCCCTGCATACCGTCCGTTGTTGGATTATATCCGCCATGGAAAATCCAACGTTGGAAGAATTATGCGTAACAGAAAATAATTGATAACCAATCAAATAAAATACTAATGAATCGTACTTTAATCGTTTCGCCCTCACCTCACGTAAAAGGCACCGGTTCCGTTCCCTCGATAATGTGGGGCGTAGTTTTCAGCCTGATACCGGCCTTGGTATTGGCGGTGTACTTTTTTGGCGTTCCTGCCATTATCGTCACGCTAACTGCCGTAATTTCGTGTATGGTTTTTGAGTTCCTGATACAAAAATTTCTATTAAAAGGAAAAATCTCGATTTTCGATGGTTCTGCCGTCATTACCGGGTTGCTTCTTGCCTTTAACGTTCCCTCATCGGTACCTGTATGGATGATTATTGCAGGTTCGCTGGTTGCCATCGGGGTGGGAAAAATGTCCTTCGGTGGACTTGGAGCAAACCCTTTTAATCCAGCTCTCGTTGGTCGTGTATTCATGCTTATATCCTTTCCTGTTGAAATGACCACATGGCCTGCCAACCGTTTCACAATCATCGATGGATATTCGGGAGCCACCCCTCTTGGAATTGCCAAAGAAGCGTTGAAAAACGGGGAACCCATGGCCGATATCATCTCAAAAGTAGGAAACTCGTTCAACCATTTTGTTGGAAACATGGAAGGCTGTATTGGCGAGGTTTCTGCCCTGTTTATACTTTTGGGCGGACTTTATATGTTGTATCGTGGAATTATTACCTGGCATATACCAGTTGCAATATTTCTTACTGTTTTCCTGTTTTCAGGAACAATGCATATCATAGATCCTGACAAATTCATGTCCCCAGAGTTTCATCTGTTAACCGGTGGTTTGTTTTTAGGGGCAATTTATATGGCCACGGACATGGTTACCTCGCCTATGTCAACCAAAGGAATGATTATATTCGGTGTTGGTATTGGACTTTTAACAATGATAATACGTTTTTGGGGAGCATACCCCGAAGGTGTTTCTTTTGCCATATTGATAATGAACGCGTTTGTTCCACTCATTAACAAATATATTAAACCAAAACGTTTTGGAGAGGAGGTTCAACATGGCTAAAAAAGAATCAACATTTGCCAATATGTTTATTACGTTATTGGTTATTTCATTAGTTTCTGCTACTTCATTGGGGTACGTTTACGAATTAACCAAAGAACCTATTGAAATTGCAAAACTAAACAAGAAAGTTCAAGCAATAAAGCAAGTCGTCCCTGCTTTTGATAACGACCCAAACAAAGAGATGTATGAACTAAAAACCGAAGATGGTTCTATTTTAGAGGCTTATCCAGCAAAAATGCAGGACTCACTGGTTGGAACCGCTGTTAAAACCTACACAAAAAAAGGATTCAGTGGCGAGGTTTGGTTGATGGCCGGTTTTGCTCCCGATGGCTCCATAATTGACATCTCAGTACTCGAACATAAAGAAACCCCAGGATTGGGTACGAAAATGGACGACCCTGATTTTAAAAAGCAATTTAAATTACAAAACCCACAATCATTTAAACTTCGTGTAAGGAAAGATGGTGGTGATGTTGATGCAATAACAGCAGCAACCATCAGCTCCAGAGCTTTTTGCGATGCAATTGACCGTGCTTACGTTGCACTTATGAAAGGAGGGAAACAATGACTCTAAAGCAAAATTTAACGAAAGGATTTTTTAAAGAAAATGCTTCGTTTGTACTTTTACTCGGGCTTTGTCCTACCCTTGCCGTGACCAGTTCCGCAATAAATGGACTAGGCATGGGGTTGGCAACCACATTTGTCCTAATTATGTCTAATATGGCTATTTCTGCCGTAAAAGATCTTATCCCCGATAAGGTAAGGATACCATCATTTATTGTTATTATAGCATCATTTGTTACCGTAGTTGATCTTTCTATGTCTGGTTATCTGCCTGATTTACACGCTTCCCTGGGTCTGTTCATTCCGTTAATTGTTGTAAATTGCATTGTATTAGGTAGGGCTGAAGCGTATGCTTCAAAGAACAATATCTTTGATTCGATGATTGATGGTGTTAGTATGGGCTTAGGTTTTGCCTTTGCATTGACAATACTTGGCTCAATTCGAGAATTGTTGGGAGCAGGTTCAATTTTTGGTATTTCGGTTCCCATCTATCCTGTAGATAAATCGGGAGCTCCCGTAACCATGTTGATGTTTATTCTGGCACCGGGTGCTTTTATCGTCTTGGGTTATTTAATTGCTTTAATCAATCGGATACGTAAGGTCTAAGGAGGAAGAACTATGATATATATAACAATCATATTATCAGCAATATTTGTCAACAACATTCTATTGGCTCAGTTTCTTGGTGTGTGCCCATTCATGGGTGTATCGAAGAAAATTGACACTGCAATAGGTATGGGGGGAGCTGTAACCTTTGTAATGGTACTTGCCACCATTGTTACGTTTTTAATTCAAAAATACGCTCTTGACCCATTTGGTATTGGTTATTTGCAGACAATAACCTTCATTTTGGTAATAGCAGCACTCGTGCAATTGGTAGAGATTATAATTAAAAAAGTAAGCCCAGCCCTTTACCAGGCTTTGGGTGTTTTTCTGCCATTAATTACGACCAATTGTGCCATTTTAGGAGTAGCAATTTTAACCATTCAAAAGGATTATTCACTATTGGAAGGCGTTGTATTTGCCGTTTCCTCAGCACTAGGTTTTGCCCTTGCACTCGTAATTTTTGCGGGAATCAGGGAACATCTCGATTTAATGAACGTGCCCAAAGGCATGAAAGGAACTCCAATAGCCCTTATTACAGCAGGAATATTGGCTTTGGCTTTTATGGGTTTTGCCGGCGTTGTTTAAAAATATCAATTCAATGTATTAAAAACTGGTTATTAAGCAATATAACCAGTTTTTTATTTTTTATCAGATACCAATTCCATGTGGAACTTGATTTTTTCAGAGTACCCCACCCCTGCTTCATACATTTCTTCATCATCATCGCTGTAAAACCATTTAGCCTTAACAACAGTACCGGATTTATGCAAACGATCAAAAATATCAATGAAATTCTGGAATATTTTCGATGAGCTCGTGTTAAAATACTCCAGTTTAAAGACAACTTCCAGTGAAGGCTCCGGATTGGCTTCAAAATTTTTAAGCCATTTAAAAACAGGCTCGTAAAAACCAAAAGAATCTTCGGGAAAACTTGTTCCAATAATCTCAAAGGTCCGTTTTCGCTTATCAAGAAATATAGCTGGAAGGCCGTTGGTTCCGTCAAACTGAAAAATTTCCATATTTTTGGTATTTTAAAGGTAAACAATCAAACACACGAAATGTTAAAGATAAAAAAATCAAATGAAATGAGGAACGAGGAAATTGCAAAACTGATAGACCAACACCGACTGAACGAAGCTTGGAGATATTTAGAAGAAAAGTTTAGCTCTGTTTACGGAATTTCAGAACTTTTGATGGCCGGAAAACTGAAAATGATGCAACAGAAATATGGAGAAGCTCTGAATTATTACAATTCAGTACTGACAGTTGAACACGAAAATAGCGAAGCTTTGGCAAAAATTTCTACGATAAAGAGCATTTTAAACATTTCGAATTCTTTTTATTACGAAAACACCTATCTTGACGATGGTTTATACGAATAATGGCACAGAATTTGCGCCACAACAAACGATTCATGGCTATTTTTCATATGCAGTAATTTGGTTAGTGAGGGTGCTCGGAGAGAAATCTCCGGGCGCTTTCGCTTTAATAAACCCGGTAAATTAATATTTAAGTTGGCTAAGTCAAATCATCCCTTCCACTGTGAGAATATGTAAACTTTTTAATGTATTTTTGCATTTATTTCAGAAAAACATTAGCAATGATAAGAATCTCATTATCAATACTTCTATTGAGCACATTTATTTCCCTGAAAGGACAACATGATATTTCCGGTCGAAAACACAACACGGTAGTAATAGCCGGAAAAAGGTATGTTATCCATATTGTTAAAAGAGGCGAGACATTATTCAACATATCAAAAGTGTATGATGTCGCTTATGATAGTATTACCAAAGCAAACCCTTTTGTTATTCCTGCGGCTCTCGAAATTGGTTCGGCATTGAAAATTCCTTACAATGAACCTATTGTACCTGCAGAACCAAAAAAAACGCAAGTTGTTTTGCCTTTTGAAGATTCATTGCCCATTCATATTGTGAAACCAGGGGAAACCGTTTTCCGGATATCCTTACTATACAACATTAAACCAGCAGACATTTTTGCTCTGAACCCCGGTTCTGATATCAGCATACAGCCAGGTCAAAAATTGAAACTACCGAAACATGCAGATGATGAAATAGTTGAAATAGAACATGATGCCGATTATATTTACCACACGGTACAAGACAACGAAAATCTTAGTAACATTGCTCAAAGGTATGGTTTGAAATTAAAAATTTTACAAAAACTAAATCCCAAGGTTGATGCTAATAAACTGGAAACCAACTCAAAAATTAAAATTCCAAAACATAAAGTGGAGGTACAGACGGGAATTTCCATACAGCCCGATACATCAACCTGGCACTATCATTTGGTAAAGCCAAAAGAGACTTTGTTTGGATTGTCAAAACTATATGAAATAACCCAAACCGAAATTAAAAAATATAATCCGGCGTTGAATGAGCGCGAATTACTTTCAGGAGAAGTATTAAAATTGCCTGTCATGGTGTCGAAACCTGAAACAACTAGTCCAATAGTTGAAATTGCAAAAGATACCGCCATTCAGGGAAAGGCTATTAGCACGAATAAGTGCCTTCCCAATCCCAAAAACGATAAAATCAGAATAGGCCTTATTTTACCTTTCTATACAAACGTTAATGATACTATTGCGCAAACTGGTACTTTTACCCAGGTATTTTCTCGTTCTAAACAATTCATAGAGTTTTATCAGGGACTATTGTTAGCTTTAAAGGATTTGAAAGAAAATAAATTAGTTGCTGAGCTTTATGTGTTTGACAGTCAGAACGATCAAGGAGTTGTTCAAGAAATATGCAACTCCAGGGAATTCAAAGAACTTGATTTAATAATTGGTCCTGCATTCAGTCGCAATATTGAAATAGTATCCTCTGAGGCCAAGAAATACAACATTCCCATTGTTAGCCCCTTATCTACGGATGAAACTTTTCTGAATGATTATGAAAATGCTTTTATGGTTAGTCCTTCTCAAAAAGTACAAGAAGAGGAATCAATACGGTTTATTTCAAGTTTAAAAAGTAACAATTATGTGGTTGTATTCGACGGGAACCAATACGATTCTACCTATATTCCAAAACTTAAACAACAGATTTTTAGCCAGTTTACCCCAAGTACTATCCATAATCTGAAATATACTGAATTTGCTTATTTTAAAGGTGGAGAAACACAGCTACTTGAGCTGTTTTCAACCAATGACACAACGGTTATCATTATCCCATCGAACGATCAGGCATTTGTCAGTGATATCGTTGCCCGTCTTAACACATTGACTTCCCAAAGAAACCTGATCTTATTCGGACAACCACGTTGGTCGAGATTTGAGAATATTAAACTTGAATTTTTCCACAACCTGAACACGCATCTGTTCGCCCTTTCTTTTCCAAAATATTCTGAACCTCAAGTCGTTGAGTTTATTTCCAAATATCGGGCTTTTTACAATACTGAACCACAGCCCCGGGCCTATGAAGGATATGACATAACAAAATATTTTGTTGAAGCCATTCAAAAGTTTGGGAAAGATTTTAGATACTGTCTTGATGAGCACCATCCAAATCTATTGCATATGCAATTTTTATTGCGTCAACTTAAAAGTGGTTCGGGGTATATTAACCATCACCTGTTTTTAGTCCATTATCAGTCCAATTTTGAACGTTCTGTAATCACCATCGAATAGTTTGTTTTTTTTCGAGGCAAGATAAAATGCAAACAAATTCGTGAATTAACATCGATTACGCTATTTGGTGTATTTAGGGAAAGTAAACATATCACTTTCTTTGAGGTGCAGAGATGGGATACAAAACCTTATCTGACCAAAGATGGAATCAGATTGATTTGTGAAATGAATTTTGATTGCATTGAAGCTTCTTTAGCTCACCAAAACATCTATACAAATGTAACCCCACGAAATACACATCCGTAAACCACCCAAATGAGTTGTTTTGCCGGGTTTGTGTTACATGTATAACTTAGCTAGTTCCTTTACAATTGTTGGGCCCTTGTAGATAAAGCTTGTGTAAATTTGTAATAGATTAGCACCGGCGTCGAACATTTGCCTAGCATCATCAACTGAAAAAATTCCACCACAAGCAATAACAGAAACCTCTGAAGGCAATTTCATGCGTATTTCGCGCACCAATGAAAGATTGTCCTTAAATAGTGGTTTTCCTGACAGCCCGCCGTTCCCCATTGCTTCAATATCCGATTGAGCCAACGATAGTCCTTTTCTTGATGTAGTCGTATTGGATACAATTATACCATCGAATTTGTATTGCTGCATCAGTTCAATAGTCTGTTGAATGTTCTGTGGCTGTAAATCAGGTGAAATCTTCAATATCAATGGTTTGTGATAATTTGTATGTTTTCGGTAGTCATACATCATATCCATTATAGCACCTAAATACTCCTGGTTTTGCAAATGGCTTAAGTTTGCAATATTGGGACAACTCACATTCAGTACGACGTAATCTACAAAGTTGTAGATGCCATCAATCACTAAACTATAATCATTAATAGCTAAGGAATTGTCTGTCAAAGTATTCTTTCCAATATTACCACCAAGAATGAAATTTCTTTTTGCATATTTTTCAAGCTTCAATTTCGCAGCATCTAAACCCTTATTATTGAATCCCATTCTATTAATCAAGGCGTTATCCTTTGGAATGCGAAAGAGTCTTGGCTTTGGGTTCCCCGGCTGTCCAAGAGGTGTTATAGTGCCGACTTCGACAAATCCAAATCCCAAAGCTGAGAAAATGTCCGCAACTTGAGCATTTTTATCTAATCCAGCAGCAAGCCCTATTCGATTTGGGAATTTTAATCCCATTACTTCCACCGGATTTTGATGCATAAAAAGCATAGATAGGAGCTTTTTCATCCCTGGAATAAATTGCGCCATTTGGCATGAGTTTATGGCCAAATGGTGTGCTTTTTCGGGGTCTAGTCTGAATAGAACCGGTCTGAGAATGGTTTGGTACATCTTTTTTTTTCGCAAAGCTACTATTTTTTTTTCTTCTCACTGTAGGTTTCAAAAGTTCCATCTTCAAAGAAAAGCACAATCCGCTCAATTTCCCTTTTAACGGGTTCGCCCGGTTGCTCAGATACCCGATCTTCGATTAACATTTCCGTTTTGGGTTCTGTATTAAGGATGTTTACATATGTAACAGTTTCATTCCCTCGATCTTCATCCTTCTTATGTTTTTGATTACCAGTTGGTACTTCCGGTTGTTCAAAAATAGAATGCTGCACAATCTTGTTTGCTGATTTTAAAGAACTTACTACTTCTTTATCCGGAGATTTTTGTTCCTTCAGGGCTTTTACGTCTCCCTTGCCCGAAATAAACCATACCGGATTATAGTCAGGAAACTTATCCATGAATTTTTCCATAAAATCAATTGAAGGCTTGTTTCTCCCGGAGAGTAAATGCGAAATACTGGATCTTTGAACGCCTATTATATCTGCAAAATCTTTTGCGGATAGCTTTTCCTGTTGAATTACATAGAGTAATCTTTCATGAATGCCCATCTGTGATTATCTTTTGATTGTTTGTTTATGGATTTTCTTCCCCGTTTCTCTTGGTTGTATAAAAGAGGGTGTTTCAAACCAATTGATCCGTTGCTTTTACAAAAATAAACAATTAATTTCAAACACCAAACATATGTAATCATATTAAGTTTACATATGAAAACTTCACTCGGGTTACTCATGTAAACCACCCTTTATTCATTGATATTCCGTTGGGTAGCATTTTTTTGAATTATTCATTGGTGCTTTCTTGGCGATTTACTTTCTTGTTTCGGTAATAAGTGTGGTTGTTGAATGAGGATTTCTGGGATATGGAGGATGATTATGGGGGTGGTTTTACTAATACAATAACTTTATATATAAATCATAATATTCTGTATATTAGTTAAATAAATACATGTTAATATAGGTTAACTATTATTGATTTTGGTTAAGATTACATACGTAACCAGTTCTATACCCCTATTTGAGTTCCACAAAAGTTGAAGAAATTACCACTCTCCTTCTAATTGAATCGAATTATTCAAATTTGATGTGCCAATAAAGGTTTCTTTTGTTTCTCAGGAATGCTTCATTTTGATTGGAGCAAATACAAAAATGATATTTCAATGAGGCTGCAATGGCATCCATCCTATCGGATCTACTTTCTTTGGTTTATTTCAGAATAAAATGGCCGTAAGCTTAATAAATTAACGACAAATCGTACATTCAAAGATAAATAATAAAATTAACAATAATTAAAAAGTCTTTTGAAATATATATATGATTTCTAATAAGTAAATTAAGTCGCTAAAATTTGAAATAAATAATACTAATTTCCGATATACAAATAGTTGAAGTTAATAAACCCAATGATTTAAGAATCCTGAATGCCGTTTTTAAAGGCATTTTGATCATAATTTGTGTTCGACTGGGTTTGGTAAGGTTCAAAAGGCAGTCGACAGCTTTACATTGGGTAAGTTTTGGTATTTTGTAATTCCCAAAAAAATGAAACCCGAAATTGGACACAAATAAATTCCCTAATTAGAAATTTACCTCATAGATATCCAATTGACCAAATCCTCCTTGTCTATCGCTTGAGAAAAAGCCTTTTTTTCCATCAGAGGTAATACTAAACCATATATCATTTTCAGGTGAATTAATAGGGGCAGGCAATTTTTCCGGTTCAGACCATTCGTTATTTGGTTGCAGAGTGCTTTTGAATATGTCGAATCCTCCGGTTGTATTAAAGCCTGTTGATGAAAAGTAGAGAGTGTAACCATCGGCGGAGAAGAACGGGTACCTTTCATCGCTGCTAGAACTAAGCTTTTCTAATTTTTCCGCTTTTCTCCATGCCCCATCATTACTTTTGGTTGAGATATATAAATCCCAGCATTTCAATTTGCGGTCGAACAAACTAAAAACCATCCTCATACCGTCGGTTGATATTGTAGCTGATGAATGTTGTTTGGCAATATTTATTTCTTTTGGGAGTTTTATTGGATCGACTTTGTCATTTGGAGATCCCTCGCGAAAATATATCTGTTCTTCATACGTGTAAAGAACCTTACCAAAATCAGGCGTAAATCCGGTGACAATAAGATGCCATTCGGGGTCGAAAACCAGTCCGCTGTAATTCGCATCGGCCATTCTTGAAATGTCACTATAAAGGCCGTTTGAGCCCTTAGAAACGAGATAGGGTTTATTGACATAGACATCAAATTGATAATCAAAATCTCTTGCTGACGTAATGATTAGACTTCCGGTATTGGTTGGTCTTGGTGCTATATCTCCGAACTCACTGTTAACAATTGGTCCCGCGTTTATTACTTGCATGCCGTTTTCAGAAACAGTTCCCCGTTGCTCCTGTATTTTGTTTATTTTTTCTTTCTCTTCCATGCATTGCTGGATGTAGCGTTTCATACTAATTTTGATAACACCTGGTTTTGGAGGGATAGCACTGTAGTTTTGAAACATTTCAATAGCTTTATCATATTCGAGGTTTGCTTGATATGCCTGTCCAAGGTAGTTAAAAACATCAATAACAGTATCTTGCATATTTTCAAGTGCAACTTTTAAGTATGTAATGCTCTGTTTTTTGTCATTCAACTCATAAAAGAAAAGTAAACCCAGTTCGTAGTTGTACAAAAATGAATTAGGTTCCTTCTCAATCAGATTGAGATATAGTTCTGAAGCATTTTGAAAATTTCCCCGGTCGTATTGGCTCCTCGCCTGCCTGTATGTCTTATCTAAGGCAGCATTGATTGTTTGCCCAACGCACTGAACGGTGATCATTAATAATATGGATATTGTTGCTGTCTTTAGGTGAAAACTTCTCATGGTGTTCTATGTTTGGTTAGGTTATTTGTATCATAAAAAAAACTTTCTCAAGCTGTTATGGATAATTAAGATACATTCAGAAATCAGTTCTCGAAAATTAAAATCCAAAGATATAAAATTTGTTATCTTAAAAAAAGAATTCTTTACTTTTTTACTAAGTTGTTGTTTGCAGAAAATTTATATACAGAATTGAAAAATAATATTATGAGACATATTTAAAATAAATGAAAAATGCGGCACCATTGAATTATGATGCCGCATTAATTTGGAGAAGAATCCTTATTTGATATGTAATAGTTTGGACTCTGTTTTATCCAAGGAAGTGATGTTGATTATATACATTCCACTTGAAAGGCCTTCACTTAATTCAATCTTTTCACAAACTAGACCAGCATTTGATTCGATAAGTTCCTTCTGCCAGATTTTTCCGGTCATATCGGCAATTTCAATGGTTATACATCCAGAATTGGCTGCAAGTGCTTCAATATAAATATATTTGTGTGCAGTGTTTGGAAATACTCGCACACTATTATTGTGTACAATTTGTGAATTACCAACAAAAGAGGTTTCGGCAGACCATGCAGAGCCTTTAAATGAGGCATCAACAGACTGAACCGACGCATAAAAAGTTCCATTATGATTCCAGGGCAACAGTGCGCTATTGCTAGTCCCCATGTTGCCAAAAGAAGGCACAGAGACAGCACCATCCGGATTGGCATAGCAATTGAAAATATCTGAAGCTCCGGGAGAACTGCCTATGCGCAAATTGTACGTAACGGGAGACTCTTCATCATTTCCATCCGGCCAACTAATATAAAGCATTGAATTTCCAATGGAAACATCAATACTTGCAGGTGGTGCAGGTTCAGTATTTAAAATGTGCCATTTGTTCTGGTATAAGATTGTTCTATAATCCTGATAATCATATCGACCGGTAAGCATAAAATCAACGCTGTTGTCATTGTTAAAATCGCATAACGAGATGTTGGAGGCACGCATATCAACAACGGTATCAACAAGTGTAAAAGCTTGCTGTTCGGGCACATAAACATAAATTCGTCCGAGCCAGACTGCATCGTTAAAAATGCCATTCATAATAATATCAAGATGTCCATTATTATCCAAATCGGCCCATTGAATATCCCCAAGTCTAACCCCCGGAAACTCGTATGCTTTGCTAAATGTCTCATCACCATTGTTTTTATAAATGTATGAAATAGAATTCTGCTGGTTGTCGTATGAACCGGTTACCAGAATATCCATTAATCCATTGGCATCATAATCGCCCCATCGGATTTTGGAATAACGCAGTCCCAATACATCTGGAAGTTCTATTTCCGAAAACGTACCATTCCCTTCGTTCCGTAAGACTTTGGTAATGAAATCAAACGATCCAACCCTTCCTGCCAGTGCAATATCAACCAAGCCGTCGTTGTTAAAATCAATAACCGAAGCGTGGCCCGTGGTAATTTGTGGTAAATTTGTCCCAAAAAGTTCGAAATCGCCTTGTTTATTGTTGAGGTAAATATGTGTATGGGCTATGTTTTCAGCTTCTTCAACGTATTCTTCTCCGGTTACCAATAAGTCCATGTAACCATCCTTGTTGAAGTCGGCAACAGCCACACTCCCACCCGACATTCCGGGAATGTTTTCCGATTCGTTTTCAATAAACGTACCGTTCTGATTTTCAATTAGCAATGTTTTTCGTGTATTCATTGTATCCTGACCAGCGGCAAACATATCTAAATCGCCGTCATTGTCGATGTCAATCCAAGCCAAAGCGCAACTTCCAAGACCTGTAAAGTCTTGACCTACAGATTCAAAAACCCCATTGCCCATATTCTTGTAGATATCCATAAAACCCTTGTAAGCCACAGTCTGATAGCCCGATACTGCTACATCCTGAAATCCGTCGCCATCAAAGTCTCCCCAAACACTTTCGCCATTGTAAACACGTAAGAACGGCGTAGCTGTTGTTCCATTGAATTTAACACCTAGTGATCGTCCAACTAATTTGCAAATAAAAGTAAAATTGAATGTAGTCACAAAAATAGTGTCGTTGTGAAAATTGTAGCTTTGTGGTGTAAACAGAATATCGAACTGAAGGCTGTCACCTTCGGGAATCATCAGATTATTAATCGATTGGTTCCATTCTTGCTGACCTGTTATCCTTACCTGATAATCACCGGTAGTTTCAATGCTTACTGTTTGTTCAATGTCAGAAATATTGTGTACCGTGAAAGGGGAATATTCTAGAGGAATGAGTATGGGCGTACTCCCTACATTGATCAACTCGGAAGAGATGGACAAATCTGCTGAAATGGCCATGGCGTTTACGACAATATCAAACCTTTGAACTCCCACATAAATGGAAACATTACCAGAATGAATTCCCATGGTGTTGGGTTCGAGTTTGATGATCAAATCTTTTATATCATTCCCAGCCAAATAAATATCGTAAAGAATGGTATTAAATTCACTGTCATCTACTTTTACATTCCACCCCAATGGAGCCACAATGCTATCGATGTTTGCCAGGTTAATACTATTATTGACGATAGTTACCGTGTCCGTTCTTGAGAATCCAAGTGCAACTTCCTCGAAATCAATTTCTTCTGGAATAATTGAAAGATCGTAAAATGGGAAAGGGGCAGTTGCAAGTTCATCGGCGCCTATGTAGGGAATTACACCACGCTCCTGATCATCAAAATCGTGTTGCACATTAAGTATTTTTCCTGCAAAAAGTGACGAGAGTGAGTAGGTCGCATCGAGGTGGAGATCGTAGTTTACCAGGCTTACAAAGTTAACATTCAACACTTTACTATTTTGATCGAAATTACCTGCCGTTTGCCAATCTTCGAGCGATTCTTGAAATACGTTCACAAATTTTGCTAAAAACCCCTCGTTGTTTGCGTTATAGTAGATATTATCAGATAAATCAAAAACAGGAGCAGTGGCTGTTGAATATCCAATAAAGGCGTTTGCCTGGTCATATTCGGTCGAGGTTCTGTAATTGATGAAAATATTGTTTTTAACCCTAAAAGTACCATCGGCTCCGGTAAAATAAAGGGTATAACCAGCGTTATTGGCCATGCCTGCCATTAAAACGGTATTGTGGTATGCCTGAATAGTTCGGTTCTCGGCTCCTCCATCGAGGCGAAGTGCCTGAACTGTATTTGCTTCGCCTGTTAGGTAAACCATGTTATTTGTAATCCAGGAACGAACACGATTGACCCTGATGCCCGTTACCGAAGAGTGATGGATGTTATAAATAAAATTTCTGTCAATGATTACTGAATCAGATTCTGCATTGTAATTTACGTAAATAGGGTACACCGTAACTCTGGGAGTTATGAAATCATCGGTATAGAAAATTGTATTTCCCTATATATGAATATTTGAGCTTGCCCCAGCCGAATAAACTCCGTAGCGCGAGAAATTTGTCAACGTGGAATTCATGATAGAAATATCGGAAGAAGCCTCGATGGCAACTGCAACCTGGTAAGTATTTGCATTCGTTGGATTTGTATCTTGAACATCAATTCCATTCCAAGTGATATGGGCCGAGTTTTGGATATGAACCACAAGTTTATCGTCCAAATCATCCTCGTAGGAGATAATTGGGTTCGCTCCTTCCCCACTACGTTGAAAAACAATGGGGTTTGATGCACTGGCCACTTTAGTTATGGCAGGCGGATTTTCAGTAAAAACCTGTCCGGCTGTAACATTAATTATTACGCCACCTGGAGGGATTTCTGTCAGCTCGTTGATGTAATTTACTGCCTGCGAAAGGGTTGTATAATCAGCCGATCCCGTGTTACCGACTGTTTTTACAGTTTGGGCATTGGCTTGCTCAAATATCAACAGCCATGCTGTGATAAACAGAATAGATAGTTTTCTCATAGATTATGATATTTTAGCACTGTTTCTAATGACAAAATAATGCATTTTATACGAAAAACCGCCATTTATGTTGAAAATAATGGATTGATACGTGTCAAGTTTCATAAGGTTGTTGGTTAAAACAATCTTGCTTTGATTTAAA
>JBBISE010000049.1:0-19868 GCA_037441445.1 Salinivirgaceae bacterium | reverse complement strand
CAAATGCAATACACTAAAAAAAAGAGGCTGCCTTTTTAGACAGCCCCTTTTTTTAAAAACAAAAAAACCTCTGGTACTCATCCCGAGGGGTTTATATTTTATTTAGAAAAGTTTACGAATTGTTATTCTTTAGTTTTTCGTCCAAAGTATCCAGGAAGTCGTGCATTTTTTGCTGCAATTCCTTTATTTCGTTTACCTTACTATCAATTGTCTGGTTGAAAATGTCAATATGTTTCCGCAATTCAGCAATTTGCAAATCAAACATGCTGATTTTTTTTGCACCCGGAGTGGTTTTTACCTCGTCGATTTTGTCGCGAATAAACTTCAGAAAATCATACAGATAGTTTTCAACACCTACAATCATTTCCAGCTCCTTCTCATCGTCCTGCTGGATAAACTTAACATCGAAACGGACATCGTGTTGGTTGACCGTGGAAATCACGTCATTGAAATATCCCAAATATTGACTGAACGGTTTTTGAATACATTCGGGCATGTTGAAGACTTGCAATATTACCTTGGACGATTCCAACTTTTTCTTTTCTGATGTCAGAAAGTGCATTGTTGCATAAAGTCCACGTTTTACAACTTTTGCCGGAGGAAATTCAAATGGGTTTTCTTCCAAATACAGTTCCTTCAGGCTCAATAAATCAATAAATTCTAACGGAAGCCTGTGGAGCAGACCATAGCTGGCGTCCAATGTTTTCAAATCAGAGAGGTAACCAATTGTTGCTGGAAATTCAAAAAAGCGGTTGTGGCTAATATCTAGCAATGTTAATTTTCTTAGGTTGCCTATCTCCACCGGTAGTGCTTTTATTTCGTTTTTTAAAAGCAGTAATGTTTTTAGGTTCACTAAGTTGCCTATTTCAGGTGGGAGTTTCTCGATGAAATTATAACTAAGGTCAAGATGTTCGAGTTGTGTTAACTGTCCAATTTCCGCAGGAACTTCGCGAATGTCGCGGTTTGACAGGTCGAGGCGTGTCAGGTTGTTGAGTCTGGCATTGTGGATAAACTCCAGTATATCGTCTCTATCCATGAAATATTTTTTATGTAACCCTTATACAAAGATAGTTGATTTTTCTTGATTTGGTATCTATTCTACTTTAAATAAACCTTTACAATCCTTGTTTTTTATCAGGAGCTTTATTTGTGTTTAACATGGACATGACTACAATGGTGCATCCGGGGCCGTTGTTATTGAATTTTATCGTAAGGTAATATGTGCCTGTTTTATTGCAACTAAACGAGAAGCCTTTTAATAAACGTTTGTCATCGGTTTCGTTTCCAGTGTAATACTTAAAGTCATCATAGAGTTTTACAACGGCTTTCCCTTCCTGGCTTTGATCATTGAAGGCTGAAAATATGTACGTGTTTCCTTTGGTAAGGCTGACAGAGAATTGAGCGCTGGTAGCATTTGGTGTGTGTCTGGCCGACTTTATCCTAAAGTGCTGGAGATAAGTGTGTTTTTCAACCTCCAGTCTCGAATTCTCCAACAGAGATTGATCGCACTGTGCCAGGGCCGAATTTTGAGTCAAGGCGAAAAGGATAGTCAGTGCCGCAGTTCTAAAAAAAGTAGGGATGATTCTCATGGCTTTTCAAATCAAGACCGTGTCTGTTTTTCGTTTTTGCAATAAACCTTTTCAAAAATAATCTATTTTTCGTTCACCGCAAACCTAAAATGCAGGTTTTAACCGTGGCAATTATAAGACATTGTTGTTATTTAACGAAGAGCAATTGTTACCAAATTAACAACAGTCGCAAAAAAAATATTGCAGTAATTATCGGAATCTTATTAATGGAGTTTTTTGTTGATCATTGAAAAAGGCAATTTTAAAATCATTTCCATCGAAGGTTCCGAAGCTGAAATGTGTCAGCCAATCACCTAAATTGACAAAGCGGGCTTTTTTGTTTCCAATTTCGATGTTCACCGGGCGGTGACGATGTCCAAAGATATAGAAATCGAAATGTTGTTGAGACTCCATTTGGCGTGCGTAATTCAAAAGAATATCTTTCTTCGTGTCGAGTGTGTCGGCAACAATTCCTTTGGCATATCGGCTTTTATTACTCCAGGCGTGGGCGAGTCCAACAGCGAAGTTGGGGTGTAAACGGGAAAAGAGCCAGTGCAAAACACGGTTTGTGAATATCCATTTCAGCATTTTGTAGCCAAAATCACCATTTCCAAGACCATCGCCATGCGCCATGTAAAAGGTTTTCCCCATTAATTGAGTGGTAAACGGTTGCCGGTGCAAAATTACACCAGCTTCTACCACTAAATAATCACGTACCCATAAATCGTGGTTTCCTGTAAAGTAATGCACTTTTATTCCTTTGTCGTGGAGTTGGGCTAATCTGCCTATAATGCGCGTAAAACCGCGGGGTACAACGTGTTTGTACTCGAACCAGAAATCGAATATATCCCCAAGAAGGTAAAGTTCTTCAACATCATTGGCAATGGAATCGAGCCAAGCGGCAAACAATAATTCCCTGTAGCGGCCAGCTACCCTGTTTGGAAAGCCAAGGTGGGCATCGGAGGCAAAGTAAATTTTTTTTCCCAAAGGATTGCTTTTTAAGGATTTGTTGACGGTGTGGTTACATCCACAGCTGGTTCCACGACTTTTTTTACCGGGGTGTAAGGAAATAGTTCACGCAATTTTGTTGTTAATGCTTCGCCATAAATGTCGCGCGCAATAATCTTTCCCTCCGGATCCACCAGAAAATTGGAGGGAATCCCTTTAATGTAATAATCTTTGACTGCCTGGCATTCCCAGAATTTCAGGTCGCTTACGTGTGCCCACGGAAGGTAATCAAGGCGAATTGCCTTTTGCCATTCGTTTTTGTCTTTATCGAGGGAAACCTGAAGTACAGTGAAATTGCGCCACCGAAACATGTTGTAGTTTCTTATTAAATTTGGGTTTTCAAGGCGACATGGTTTACACCATGATGCCCAGAAATCAATTAAAACATATTTTCCCCTGAAAGAAGAGAGTCTGATGGTATCTCCGTTAATCGATGGTAGAGCAATTTCAGGGGCTATGTTTCCTATGCTAATGTGTTGTTCTGCAGTCATGTTTTTCTGAACACGATTTTCGTTGGCTTCCACAAATCTGCGTATAGTGGTTGCAATGGTGGACTCAGGGAACGCATTGTTTACAGCCGTGTCAACCATTTTAAACCACTGAATATCAGCCAAAGGATGGAAAAGCTCATGTGCGCCCAAGCGCATTGACAAGGCAACATAAGACACCAGGGGTGATTGGTTTTGCCCTATGACATTCTCGAGGTATTTCCGTTGTTTTTCCTTTATCTGCAAGGCTTCAGCGTGTAATTGATCCATTACCTGAAGTAGTTTAGGGTTATTTTCATTTGCCCTATAAACCATATTAAGGCTGTCAATTTTTATGTTTTCAACCATGTTGGCAGTCATCACTTCGCGCATCTTTTGGGAATGGTAGCTGCCCTCAATTCTGTAAGTGGCAAGCAAATCGGCTGCATCGGCAGTTATTTTAATGTTTCCGCCGGGCAGGAGCAAAAGTCTGATATAATTTTCCTGATTGAAATATAGCAGCATGTCCTTGGGATCGTTTACACAGACAAGAAATTCAAAATCACCATTGACCGAGAGAGTTGCACTGTCAGGTAAGGCTCCTTTGATGGACAAATCCAACAGAAATATGGATTTGTTGCTGCCCTCGTAAATTGAACCTTCTATCTTAGACCTTTTGTCAACTTCCTGACACGAGATAAAAATCAGTGATACAATGATTAGCGCTGCCTGAAGAATAGTTCTCATGGTTTTATCTTTTTTTACCCTTTTATTATCAGATATTTATTGTTTTCCCGTGACAATGATAAATGCGTAAACTTTTCTTGATAATAGTTCGTTAAACTTTTATTTTTCGACTCCGCTCAAAATGACAAGTGTCATAATATCAATCACTTGCGTCATGCTGAGCGTAGTCGAAGTATGTATTGATTATCAGATAGTTAAAAAAGTTTAACGAACTATTGCTTGAAAGGTTTACTTTTTTCCACCGCATTTCGGGCTGTTATCGACTGCCAATCCGGAAAATCGTTCTTATCAACCACGCAAAAATAACCATTTAATTGTAAACAGAAACCATAGGGCAATGCAAAATTAAAATTGCCAATTCGGCATGATAACGGAAAATTAGTGGACGGCATTACCGGAAAATGCATTAAATAAATTGTTAATCGGGAGATAAGTGATTAAGGGACGATTAGCGATGGATTCTGAAAACCATAATTGTGATCAAAATGTTAAACAAGGCAAACTTTTTCCTGTTTTAATTACAGAAAAAATATTAATTTTATCTTTGTAAACAGAATAATTGATTTTATCATTCAATGAGTTTCTTTGGAACACCCAAAAAGGGAAAAAACATTTTAGACCTCTTTACCTACGATATTACCACATTCTTTTACGGTGATTATGAGGAAGTAGAGAGTGCCGACACTGAGTTCATGTTCATGATTGTTTATGAGCGTCCGCTACCGTGGGTCGAGATGGGGTGTTTGGACACTATCCAGTTTCGTGTGTTTTTTGATAAGGAAAACTTTACCGGAAGTAATCCCGTGAATGTTCGGCTTTTCGCGAAGAAGGCAATGCCGACAGTTGAGGCTATTACGAAAATGGTGAACAATATTCACTCAATTTATGGAAAAGGGGATGACGAAAGGGGCGAGTTTACTGAGCAAGACAAAATTGAAATAGAACGTCAGGATTGGGAGCGTCGATGGACAATCGAGAAGGGCGAAAGTTTTATAACGGCCTATTTCAGACCGATTGGTTTGGAATTAAATATTCTGTTTTTAAACAATCTGATAAAACATACGGGCAAATATTTGAATATAAAAGGTTAAAATCATTTTTTTTGAAACAAATTAATTTCGGCCGCTGGCCCATTACCCATTTTTTTTTCTTATATTTGAGCACTCATTTCTTGAACAAATTCACGATTTGATTGTCTGTGGTTTTTTGTGCTGAAAACTGTACATATATATGAGCTTACGAAACTTTTTCTCCCGTGCCTGGAATTTATATGCAGAAGGGTTTAAAAATATGGGGCCACTTGGCAAAAGGCTGTGGTTGATAATTGGAATTAAACTAGCAATCATGTTTTTAGTTCTGAAAATGATATTTTTTCCAAACTACCTGAAAAAGAACTTCGAATCAAACGAAGAGCGTAGCAGGCACGTTATTGAAAATCTTACAAAACCTTCAAACAATTAACGTATGGAAAATTTTGACTTGTCGTTGGTGAACTGGAGCCGGGCACAATTTGCCCTGACAGCCATGTATCACTGGATGTTTGTACCTTTGACGCTTGGATTGGCCTATATTATGGCCATTATGGAAACCATCTATGTAAAAACGGGTAACCCTGAATGGAAAAGGATTACCAAATTCTGGATGACCCTTTTCGGGATAAATTTTGCCATTGGCGTAGCCACTGGGATAATCCTTGAATTTGAATTTGGAACCAACTGGAGCAATTACTCATGGTTTGTGGGTGATATTTTTGGCGCACCACTGGCCATTGAGGGAATTATGGCTTTCTTCCTCGAATCGACATTTATTGCGGTAATGTTTTTTGGATGGAATAAGGTCAGTAAAAAGTTTCACCTTCTTTCGACCTGGTTGGTGGCTTTCGGGGCAAGTCTTTCAGCGTTGTGGATTCTGGTAGCTAACGGGTGGATGCAATATCCTGCAGGAATGCATTTCAATCCCGACACTGCCCGAAACGAAATGCTCAATTTCTGGGAAGTGTTGTTTTCTCCGGTTGCCATCAACAAATTCTTGCACACCATTACCTCGGGTTATGTATTGGCTGCAATTTTTGTTGTTGGAGTTAGTGCTTGGTACTTATTGAAAAACCGTGAGCAGTCGCTTGCCAAGAAAAGCATTGCCGTTGCAGCTGTTTTCGGTCTGATTAGCGGAATTTTTCTTGTTTGGACTGGGGATGGAAGTGCTTATCAGGTTGCACAAAAACAACCAATGAAGTTTGCTGCCATTGAAGGGCTGTATGAAGGAAAATCGGAAGCTGGTTTAATTGTTATGGGCGCCCTCACCGTGGGAAAAGAATATGACGATGACAAGGATGCGCACATTGTGAAGGTGGAAATTCCAAAGCTTTTGAGTTTTTTGGGTTACCGCAGCTCCGATGCTTTTGTGCCAGGTATCAAAAACCTGATTGAAGGTGGATATGAAATTACCGGTGAGAATGGGGAAAAGACCATAGCCCTTTCGGCTCAGGAAAAAATAGATCGCGGAAGGCTTGCCATTGCGGCCCTTGCTGCCTATACAAAGGCTAAGGATGCCCAAAACCACGAAGAAGCTAAGCTTCAACTTGCTACTTTACGTGAAAACTTTCAGTACTTTGGTTATGGGTATTTTAATAATGTTAAGAGTTTAATTCCCAATGTTCCCATGGCATTTTACAGCTTCCGGATTATGGTGGGACTTGGATTTTTGTTCTTATTTATTTTTGCCTTTGCCCTTTATCTTTTGTTTAAAGAAAAAATGGGGCACTACAAATGGTTTTTGTGGCTTTCGTTGCTTTCAATCCCGTTGGCTTATATTGCATCGCAGGCTGGTTGGATAGTGGCCGAAATGGGGCGGCAGCCATGGGTTATTCAGGATATAATGCCCACCATGGTGGCTGTTTCGCGTATTGACGCCAGTGCAGTACAAATAACTTTCTGGCTATTTGCCGTTACTTTTACTATTCTTGCCATTGCCGAAGTTCGCATTATGACACGTCAAATAAAATCAGGACCTAAAACTGAAGGAGGAAAATAATTATGTTCGAATCGTATATTTTTACCCAGCAATATTGGTGGCTGATTGTTTCGCTACTCGGCGCCCTGTTGGTTTTTCTGATGTTTGTACAAGGTGGACAAACTTTAATATATACCTTAGGAAAAACAGAACTTGAACGAACTATGCTGGTCAATTCGCTTGGCCGCAAGTGGGAATTTACCTTTACAACATTGGTAACATTTGGAGGTGCTTTTTTTGCATCGTTTCCATTATTCTATTCTACAAGTTTTGGCGGAGCCTATTGGGTGTGGATTGCTATTTTATTTGCCTTTGTAATTCAGGCTATTGCTTATGAATTTCGATCAAAGCCCGGCAATTTTTTGGGCGCTAAAACCTACGAAATGTTTCTATTTATAAACGGAGCCCTTGGAACAGTTCTTATTGGAACAGCGGTAGCCACCTTCTTTACCGGAAGCGAGTTTAGTATTGACAAAATGAACCTGACTAACGTTGGGAACGGACAATCGGTGGTGATTTCGCAATGGCAGGGATCAGCCCACGGGTTGGAAGCTGCCCTTAACTTGCACAACTTGCTGTTAGGCTTGGCCGTTTTTTTTCTTGCCCGAATTTTGGGAATCCTTTATTTTATGAACACCATAGAGCATGTTGAAATAAATAACCGTGCAAGAAAGCAATTGGTATTCAATGCTATTCCGTTTCTTGTGACGTTCCTTACGTTTGTCGTCTGGCTTTTGTTGCGCGATGGTTTTTCCGTTAACCCCGAGAGTGGTGAAGTGTTTATGCAGGCCAATAAATATTTCTTTAATCTTATAGAAATGCCATTGGTAACAATTCTGTTTCTGGTCGGAGTGGTTCTTGTTTTGTGGGGTTTGTTCGTAGGAATTTTTAAAAGGTCGGATAAAGGAATTTGGTTCACCGGAAGTGGCACTGTACTGACTGTTTTAGCCTTGTTTTTGGTAGCCGGGTATAACAACACGGCATATTACCCTTCAACGTTCGATTTGCAGAGCTCCCTGACCATTTATAACTCATCGTCAAGCCCCTACACACTAAAAGTTATGAGTTATGTTTCACTCTTTGTACCCGTAGTCATTGCTTACATATGGTATGCATGGAAATCAATCAACAACAAAAAGATTGATGAGAGTGAAATGAAAACGGATACGCATGTTTATTAAAGAATCTAAATAATGTAGAAATTATGAAGTACATAGCAGAAATATTGTGGCTTATATCTTGGCCAACCGTTATTTATGTGAGTTTATTGCTTTCTCAGTGGGTAATCAGAAAACTGGAAGGAAAGTTAGAATAATCGAAGCAATAGAACCGAAAGAACACCCGGTGTTTCCGATAGATAAGGAACGCCGGGTGTGTTTTATTCTGATGTCTTTTTGCGCCAGAATTCGGGCATCAATAAAATCATAAAGGTGAGCAGTTCATGTCTCCCTATAATCATTAAAACAAAGAGGACTACTTTGCCAATTTCAGGGATATGGGCAAAATTGGCAGCTGGCCCGACGGTTCCAATTCCGGGGCCAAAACTTCCCAGACAAGCAATTACTGAACCCATTGCAGTGCACATGTCTAAACCAAGCAGGGTCATAAAAACAAATCCGGCAGCAAAAATGGCCATGTACATCATTATAAATGTAATAATTGTTTGTTCCTGACTGTCCTGTATCGACTTGCTATTCACTTTTATTGCCATAATGGCTTTAGGATGTAGAATCATGGCAATCTGATTCCTCAGGTATTTGAAGGCAACTACGCGACGAATAACCTTTATTCCACCGGCTGTTGAACAGACACATCCACCAACAAACATTATTGTGAAAATGAGTATCCAACCTTGTGTTGGCCAATTTAAATAATCGGCGGTAGCGTAACCTGTAGTGGTCAACATGGAAGTAAACTGAAAGAATGATTCTCTAGAGGCGTGTTCGATACTATAGTTTTTGTTTAATACCAAAACTCCGCTGATAATATGCGTAACGATCAGTGTAATGGTTAAATACAGTTTTAGTTCCGAGTTTTTATAAAGCTTTTGAAAGTTTCCTTTAATTAGAAAGTAATGTAACGTGAAATTCATTCCCGATAGTACCATAAAGATAGCTATGACGTACTGTAGGTATGGCGAGTAATATCCTACACTGGCGTTTTTAGTTGAAAATCCACCGATTGCCAAGGTGCCAAATGAGTGGCACAAGCTTTCGTAAAAACTCATGTCCCTAGCATTAAAAGGGTTACCAGAAGGGCAGCAAGCATAACGTAAATGAACCAAAGGCGCTTTGCAATATCGGATGTGCGCGGTTTTAGTTTCTGGTTTAACAGCCCCGATGCATCCAGTGAAAACATTTGATAACCCGATGTTTTGAACATCGGGAAAACGGCAATAACGAGAACAATTATTCCCATTCCGCCAATCCAGTGGGTAAGACTTCGCCAATATAAAATTGAATAAGGCAAAGCCTCAACGTTTGTCAGAATAGAAGCACCAGTCGTTGAAAATCCTGAAATGGATTCAAACAAGGCATCAATAAAATTGGGAATATGACCTGAAATGTAAAAGGAAAGCGAACCAAGGATACCAATAAGAAACCAGGAAAAAGTAACTAAAATATATCTGTTCACCAACGATACCTGCTTTTTTCTTCTGCCCATTACCATTAAAACAAGACCCAAAGTAAGTGCAATTAGTATTGAATATATCAAAGCCAAAGTACTTGAATTTTTTTTTTTAATGGTAAACCCAAAACAGAGTATTGCCATGAACATGCCAAGAATAATTGAAATCCTGCCGGCAGTGTGGAGAATGAAAGAAATGTTCATTGGATCAGGGACATGTTGCTATTTGGCAAAACTATAAAAAAATCCCATGTGCCAAGATTCAAGGTTAAAAGTTTAGTTCTCCATTTGTAAGATGTTGGTTTGTTTGGATGCGGATTCCTTTTTTTTCCAAAATTCGGGAAGAAAAAGAATGAAAACAGTGTAAATTTCTAATCTGCCAACAATCATAAGAATAAAAAGAACAATTTTTCCAGCATCGGGAATATGGGAAAAATTAGAAGCGGGCCCAACCGTACCAATACCAGGGCCACATCCTTGCATGCAGGTTAATACCGAGCCCATTGAGGTTTGCATGTCAAGACCTAAAATGGACATAATAAGAAATCCTATCAAAAAAATTAAAAAATAAAAAAATATGAAAATGATGACTGAAATAGCCACTTGATCCTGTACCGATTTTTTGTTTACCTTTATTACCTTTATGGATTTTGGATGAAACAATGTTGACAATTTCCGAAATAAAAACTTGAATGCCACTACATGTCTGATAACTTTTATTCCTCCTCCGGTGGATCCAACGCAGGCGCCAATAAAGAGTAATAAAAAAATCAAGATCCATGCTTGTACAGGCCATAGTAAGTAATCTGCCGTAGCATAACCTGTGGCTGTTATTATAGAGACCACCTGAAACAACGACTCGCGGATGGCTCTTTCGATTTCGTAGTTATTTGTTAAAATTAATATGGTCGCTATGGTTAAACTAATTGTAAAAATAATCCCAAAATAGGTTTTAAACTCGGTATTATGTCGTATTTGGGCAAAGTTTCCTTTCAAGAGGTGGTAGTGAAGGGCAAAGTTCGTTCCTGATAGAAACATGAACAAGGTAATGATATACTGAACATAAGATGAGTAATTTGCGATACTGGAATTTTTAGGACTAAAGCCACCGGTGGCAATTGTTCCAAATGCGTGGCAAAGACTTTCGTAGAAACTCATTTTCCCAAGCATCAAGAGAACAACCAAAATGGCTGTAAGAGAGACATAAATAAGCCATAGCCGCTTTGCAATATCCGATGTTCTGGGTTTTAGCTTTTGGTTCAGCACTCCCGAAGCCTCAAGGGAAAACATTTGATACCCGGCTGTTTTAAACAAAGGAAATATGGCAATGACCAAAACAATAATTCCCATACCACCAATCCAATGTGTCAGGCTGCGCCAATATAAAAGGGATAGGGGTAGAGCCTCGATGTCCTTTAAAATAGAGGCCCCTGTTGTGCTAAAACCGGAAATAGATTCGAAAATGGCATCAACCAATCGGGGAATGTAGCCCGAAAGGTAGAAAGGAAGCGCTCCTATAACTCCAATGAAAAACCATGAAAGTGTTACTATTACGTAACGATCTTTCATGGAAACTATCTTCTTTTTGTTCCTTGTTGATAAAACCATCAAAAGTCCCAGTAGCAGCGGAATTGTAATGGATAATATCAGAGGTTCCAGAATTTGAATTTCGTTGTAATAAAAGAGCCACAATAATGAGGTTGCCATGAATAGAGCTACGATGACCGCTATTCTCCCCATAGCATTAATTACAAAACTAAAATTCATTGAGCAAGCAAGTTGTTCTTATTGTTGGTTTATTTTGGTCCACTCATCTTTCAGCGAAACAATGCGGTTGAATATTAGATTTCCTGGCTTTGAATCGTATCTGTCGGTAACAAAGTAGCCGAGTCGTTGGAACTGGACATGCGTCTCGGGTTGTAAATCCTTGTACGCGGGCTCTATTTTACAATTTTTAACAACGGTAAGTGATTCGGGGTTCAGGAACTCCTTGAAATCGTGATCTTCATGGCTGTCTGGAGCTGGGTCGGAAAACAAACGGTCGTATAGTCGAACCTCCGCATTGACAGCATGGCTGGCTGATACCCAATGAATGGTGGCTTTAACTTTGCGTTGACTGGCTTCAGTGCCTGACCCACTGCGGGTTTCGGGGTCGTAGGTGCAGCGGATTTCTGTTATATTTCCTTCGTTATCTTTTACAACCTCTACAGCTTTAATAATATAGGCTGATTTTAGCCGTACTTCGTTGCCTGGTGAAAGGCGGAAGAATTTCTTGGGTGGATTTTCCATAAAATCGCCACGTTCAATGTACAACTCGCGACTGAAAGGCATTTGACGCGTTCCTGCCGACTCGTCTTCAGGGTTATTTTCTGTGGTCAGAAACTCGGTTTTTCCTTCGGGATAATTGGTAATGACAATTTTCACCGGATCGAGCACAGCCATAATCCTGGGGGCAATTTTGTTCAAATCTTCGCGCACGCAAAATTCCAGCAGGCCGTAATCAATGACGTTATCGCGTTTGGCCACGCCCACCATTTCGGCAAAACGGCGGATAGAAGCGGGAGTATATCCCCGACGGCGCATCCCGGTAATGGTTGGCATGCGTGGATCGTCCCACCCGTTAACATGGTTATTTTTAACCAACTCAAGCAGTTTTCGTTTGCTCATTACAGTGTAGTTGATGTTTAACCGTGCAAACTCAATCTGCTGGGGTTTCTTACGGCCTTTTTCATACACCTGCTCAAGGAACCATTCGTATAGTGGGCGGTGAATGTCAAATTCCAGGGTGCAAATGGAGTGGGTAATTCCTTCCAGGTAGTCTGATTCGCCATGAGCCCAGTCGTACATGGGGTAAATACACCACTTGTCGCCGGTGCGGTGATGTTCGGCGTGGATTATCCGGTACATTATCGGGTCTCTTAACAACATGTTTGGAGAGGCCATGTCTATTTTTGCCCGCAAGATTCGCGAGCCTGCCGGAAATTCGCCGGCACGCATGCGACGGAACAAGTCCAGGTTTTCCTCGACCGAACGGTTACGGAACGGGCTTTCGGTTCCCGGGGAATTTACGGTTCCCCGCTGACGGCTGATTACCTCGGCTGACTGGTCGTCAACATAGGCCTTCCCGTCCATTATCATTTGCTCGGACCATTGGTATAACTGTTCGAAGTAATCGGAAGCATAAAGTGGCTCGCCGTGCCAGTTAAAGCCAAGCCAGCGAATATCTTCCATAATGGAATTGACATATTCGGTATCTTCTTTCTCGGGGTTCGTATCATCGAAACGCAGGTTTGTGCGCCCGTTGTATTTTTTTGCCAGACCAAAGTTCAGACAAATGGACTTGGCGTGTCCAATATGCAAATAACCATTGGGTTCCGGTGGGAAACGGGTCAAAACTTCTCCCCCGTTTTTACCGTTACGGATATCTTCTTCGACAATTTGTTCAATAAAATTCAGGCTCTTTTTTTCGCCTGTGGGTTGTTCAGTATTCGTACTCATAGTCGGGAGTTTTATTCTATACAGGATTATTTCAATAAAATTGGCTAATAAAACAGCCATGCAAATGTATAAATTTATTACTTTGTGTGTTTATATTTAGCGAAACAATGCACTGTAAATTTTGACAAGTTGAGAAAGTTTTGCCAACTTTGCAGGAATTCAATTACGTAGGTTGTTCAAATTCTTGATTTATGGGAACCATTGAACTCGAACACATGGAGTTTTTCTCCTATCATGGCTGCTACGCGCAGGAGCAGGTTGTGGGCAACTATTTTCTGGTTGACCTGAAATTCAACACCGATTGTAACCCGGCCATAAAATCGGACAACCTGGCCGATACGGTTAGTTATTTGGAAGTGTATGGTCTGATAAAAGAAGAGATGGCCCAAAAGTCGAAACTTTTAGAGCATGTTGCAGGCCGTATCCTGGACAGACTTTATGCTGCCTTTCCTGAACACATTTCGGATGTAACTATAAAAATTCGAAAAATGAACCCACCATTGGGGGGAAAACTCGGGAATGTCAGTATTACCTTAACGCGCTGATTTTATACAATCAGCTATTTTCGCTTTTTCTGAAAGAAATCTTTAATCAAATCGGCGCAGTCATCGGCCAGGATACCGCCCACAAGTTTCGTTTTTGGATGATAAAGGTTTCCAAACCGACTGCTTCCGAATTTGGGGTCGGTGGCGCCATAGACAATCCGGTCTATTTTTGCCCAAAACAGGGCGCCGGCGCACATGGTGCAGGGTTCCAATGTTACGTACATTGTGCACCCCTCGAGGTATTTCGCGCCTAATGCTTCGACAGCCGAAGATATGGCAATAATTTCGGCATGCGCTGTAACATCTTTTAAGGTCTGGGTTTGGTTGTAGCCTTTCCCAATAATCCGGTTGTTGGCAACAACGACTGCTCCCACGGGAACTTCATCGGAATCGTAGGCTTTAAGAGCCTCGCGAAAAGCCATTTGCATGAAATAGGAATCGTCGAACATTATTTTGAGCGAACTAGGAGAGGGGTTAATAAAACAAGAAACAGTACCGCAAGGAAGAAAGCCAAAACAGTGGCCGTTGCTAGCGACATAGTTTTATATAAATAATTGACAGCAAATGCGTAAATTACGATATTACCACTTGAAAGGATCATGGTTTTTGCTGTGGCACGCGCAAAATCAGGACCTTGGGCACGTGTAAGGATAACCATGCTGGTGAGCATAACTGCCGGAAATGTGCTGAAAATTCCAGTCCAGAAATGCCCGGCAAACCGACTGATAATGACTGTGGAACCAACAACAGTTCCTGCGAAAAGTGCACGATAGAAAATTAAGGAAACCCTGAATTTTTGATCACGTTTTGCTACCGATCTTATTTTTGCCACGTGCTCCAGAATATAGTATGATGATGAAATAACGAACACAAATATGATGATAGTGACAATTACCGATTCGATTTGTAATTGTCTGAAAAAAACAGCACAGCACCCCCAAACCACCAATGAAAAGGCGGTGGCTTTGATTAATCCTTTTCCCACCAAGAAAACAAAGGCTGTCAGAAAAACAGAGTTCATGGCCATGCCCAATGGAACCGAAAGGGCCGCATTGGCAGCAAATTCTTTGTTGACAGTCAAGGCTACAAAAAGCAAAGAAACCAGGATTGTGCTAGGCAACAAGGCAATGACACCTCCGGTTTTTGTACCCAACCGTTCGGCCAACCAAGTGGATAATGAAATCCAGGTGCCAGCCACAACAAACGAAAGAAGGGCATTTATGTAGGCGGTTTCCATTATTTAAAATGTTTTATAACAGTGTAAAAAGTTCGTTGAAAAGAGCAATCATGTCTTTCTCGGCTTGTTGGGCTACGGCAATAATTTCAGCCAGTTCGACCGGTTTTAGGTTGTCGGGATCGCATTCATCGGTCAGAACGCTAATGGCTGCCACGTTCATTCCCATGTGATTAGCCACAATTACCTCAGGCACCGTGCTCATTCCCACGGCGTCGGCTCCCAAAGTCCGTAGCATACGGTATTCGGCAGCAGTTTCCAGCATGGGTCCCTGCATGGCCGCGTAAACACCGTGGTGAAGAGGTAATTGAAGTTTATGAGCGCATTTTATTAATGTTGATATCAATTGAGGACAGTAGGGTTTACTCATATCAGGGAAACGTGGCCCCAGACTAGTGTCGTTCTTTCCAATTAATGGGTTGTTTGCCAACAGGTTGATATGATCATGAATGCACATTAACGATCCTTTTTTTAGATTAAGGTTGATGGCTCCGGCAGCATTGGATACCAATAAAGTGTTAATACCCAGCTTTTTCATTACTCTTACGGGAAAGGTAATTTGCTGCATGGAATAGCCTTCATAAAAATGAAACCGTCCTTGCATGATAACAACCATTTTTCCTTGCAATTCCCCATAAATAAGCCTTCCGGCGTGCGACTCCACCGTCGATTCCGGAAAACCGGGAATATCACCGTACGAAATGGTTTCTATTAATTTAACAGAGTCAACAAGTTTTCCCAACCCTGTTCCTAAAATAATGCCAATTTGGGGGGCAATAAAACCCCTTGTTTTCAAATAATTGACAGCATATTCAACTGAATTTTCCATGTACTCTGATTTTGCCCCAAAGTTAGTGTTTGAAAACCAATTCTAATCTGGCTAAAATAACAAATGCGGGCGAATTTCGAAACTCTCCCGCATTTGATATTGAAACCCTATTGCCCGATTTTATTGTTTAATAACCGGATAGGTTTTTTGTTTTTCATCGGAATAAATTGTCATATAGTATGTACCAGCTTTCAGATTAGCTACATCTACCGAATTGTTGCCGGCATCAAGAGTTCCTTCTACCATTATTCGGCCACTAATGTCAACTAATTTATATTTTGTCGGCATGTCAAGGTTGTTGATATACAGTGTGTTGTCTGTTGGTACAGGGAAGAACCGGAGTTCGCCAAACGGATTGTCATCAATACCCACAGTCAGGTTGATATCCACAACACGGTTATTTGTTACCTGAATAGTTCCTTGGTATGGTTCATAGCCTTCAGCTCCTGCCCAGATGGTAATTGAATTTGATGGAATTACTCCGGTGAAAATAGTGACACCGTCGGCATCGGTCGATTGTGTTCCATAGCTTCCTAAGGTTACCTCAGCATTAGGAACAGGGCTTCCGGCTGATTTTACATTAACAGTTACCGTGTAGGTAATACGTTCCATAATGATTTCAACCACACGACTTGATGTTCCTGTGTTTAAGCTTCCTGTATAGGTTAAATAGTTGGGGGCAGCACAAGTAATATTGATATCGGTCAACGGGGGTAATGTAAAAGTTGTTTGACCTGCTGTTGTAAATTGCTGGCCGTATCCGGCTACGGTTACACTGCTGTTAGTAACATTGTTTCCTTGGCTGTTCTTCAAATGGAAGGTGATTTGAACGTCGGTGCGAGGAACTGTAACATTGAAGGTTGCGTTAGAATCCGTTAGCTTAATTGTACCTGTGGTTGTAACGTGTCCCGTTTTTGATGCTGTGTATTCAATATCGGTACCGGCAGTAACGTTGGTGAACGTTGCTAAGCCGCCAGCGTTTGTTACTTGCGAACCAAACCCTGTAAGGGCAATTGTAACCCCTTCAACAGGATCTAATCCATCATTGATGGCAAATGTGGCATTGAACTGGGTAGCCACGTTCGACTTAATTACGAATGTGTAAGGATTGTTGGTCGGGGTGTTGTTGGCAAGGGAAACTACGACCGTGTCGGTCATGGCTACTGTTGGTGTATAGGTTAATTCAAAAAGAGAGCTGTCTCCAACAGCAATGGTGCCCAAAGGATTGGTGGTAACCGTATATTTCGATGAATTGACCGTTGGGTTTGATACTGTTAACGGCAAGTCTCCAATAGAATGAACGTAAAAACTATAGATTTTGCTGTTTCCGGCGGCAACTACATCGTAATCAATAACTTTACTGCCATTTTCGTACAAATCACCTAGATGTTTAACTGTCATGGCATGTCTATCCTGAGCATTAACCGTGAAGTCATCAATACACCAGAAAATACCAAACGTGGCTGTGTAACTCCATTTGAAGCGAACATTGCTTTGACCTGCCACCTGTGAAGATACGTTAAACGTGGCGGTTGCCGGTGAAGCCAAAGAACCTACAGAAGCTGTATATGCGGCCAGTTGTGTGTAAGTTTGTCCGCCATCGACACTGTAAAAGAAACGTGCTGTACTGTTCCTGTGGTTGTAAAAATGTTGGAATGAAATGTTAACTGTTTGATATTCACTAAAATCGAACAACCCCGTTATCATTTGCGAATTTTGCGAATTACCCGAACCGAAGTTCTCGCTGTCAAGGATAGCAATACCGTTGCTTCCTGTGGTTGACTGGAAAGGTCTGTTTTGTGGATTGTTAAATCTCCAGATTTGGTTGCTTCCCTGGCTGTCAACAACGATAAAACAGGGTGGCATAACCCGCGAGCCAAAGTTTTCGACGAAAGGAAACCTGTTCACTTTGTCGCATGCTGTGTACTGGAACGCTGTTATGCCCGATGAATATTGAGGAACGGTGTTTTTGCGTGCCCAAACCTTGTAATAATAAGCGGATTGTTGTACTAAACTGCGGTGAACAAACGAGGTATCCGTTCCTGCATAAAGAACAGTCCCTCCGCCAGGAATAGTGTTCCCGACCGTATAAGTAACTCCACTTGCGGGTGTTCCAAAATTGCCTGTAGGGCTGTAAGCCAATATCATATGGTCAACCGTGGTGTGGTTCCATTCTAGCTGAATTTCTGTTGCCGATATTGTTGTTGCAGTAAAAACCGACGGATTTCCCTCTCCTCCCATGAAATCGAAGGAAACAGTCCTTAGTGTACTGTTCTTGACCAAGTTGGTAATGGGCTTATTTGTATTGGCACCTGCCCAAGATTTCGAACTGGGTGTTGTTGCATCCGTGAAGCTGGTTTTTGTCCCGTATGGCCAGGCGCAACCGTTGCTGTTAATATTTCCGTATGAGGAAGGGGTGCTGTTTGGTTCAACCGTGGCAGAAGCACAAACAGGATACATCTTTTGTGGGTGGGTAATGTTTATTTGGTTACCAGCCGAATTTACTTGAGAATGAACATGATAAATAATCATTCCATGCCCTGGTATTGCAGCATCGAAACCAACCTGCTGGCGGTTTTCAACAAGAAAATATTCGTTGTTTGTAGTTGTGTTGAATTGATAAAAACTGGTAGTGCTGAAAGCGGCATGTTCCAGTGTAATGCTGCTGGGTTGGGATAGAACAACTGCCGGCGCCCAATCATATATTTTAGTTTTCGTAAAACCATTGTGGTGTGCCGGAATGGCACCATTGCTGTTCCACGAACCTCCAGCCATCAAGTCCCAATTGCCGGTTCCTTCGAATTCTCCCCCGGTGGCATCGTTGGTGTCATAATAGTCCATGGCTCCAAGAACGTGGCCAAATTCGTGACAAATAACCCCGATATGGGTGAGGTTAGATCCTGAATTTCCTCTTAACTCGGGTGAACAGGAGTAACGTTGGGCATAAACACCATCGACAGAAACGGCCGGAGACATACTGGAAGCATGCGACCAAATGGCAGTAGCCGGTCCCCCGGCTTCGCGCCCATAACCGGCAAAAATCATATAAACGCCATCTACATAGCCGTCGTTATCGTTGTCGTAATCTGAAAAATCTACCGTCGAATTAGCAGCCAATACCCCTTCGCGGCACAAAATACGGCCATTGTTGGTGTAGTATGACATGTTGTTCGATGATGTGAAAGGTCCGGCAACATCAACTGTCAGGTTAAATTGTTCGTATGAATTTTCGAGGTAATAATCTTTTACACTTCCAACGGCACCTCCTTGGTTATAACCAATTGTGTTAAACAGGGCATTGAAATCGGCCTGAGTTTTAATCATTAAGCGATCAGGGTATTGCATTAAAATACAAATCAACTTTCTGTCGCCTGTTGTAGGAAAGCTTTTAACTGATTTCTCGTCCCTTTGTATTTCAATAATCTGCCGCGCCAGTTCCATTTGGCCACTGCTAAACCACATTTTTGTTTCCAGCGTGGATACAAAAAGTTCCTCGACAGCATTTCGCTGCCCGGGATTGTGTGCCATTACGTCAGACAGTACAAGATCGCCCTTGATATCATGGATCATGTAAACGTAATCGCCAGTCTCATTGCGCATAATTGTGTAACCATCGGTGGTCCGGGCCCAATTAAAATCTTCGTCTCCAAAAAGATAATAGTCGAGTGTTGTTCCGTCTGATTGGTTTTGCTGGATCAACCCAGGGTAAGCGGGAACGCCCTGAAGGTGGGTTAAACTGGTCAATAACAGTACTGCCAGGGTCAGCATTTTTGCGATTTGTCTCATAACTTTTGTTTTATAAAGGTTGGTAATTAGAATTTTCTGGACCGGAATGTATGATGTTTGCTTTTCGATAGTGCCTATTCTGTGAAATTAAGCCCTGTTTTTTACGAAAAAAAAGAAAAGTTGTTTAATTTCACGCCATTAAAATCCATTGTCCCGCCAAAAGTAAAAAAAATGAACCGAAAATTAACTATTCTAATCGTTTTTTTTAACGATCAATTTCTCTCAAACCTTATCTCAATCGCCTGTAAGACAGGCAAATTTCGAGCGTTTAACCAACCACAAAACCGTTACCGATTTTTGTTCTGGTCTAGTTTCCTTGTACAATCACTTCATTCTTGATACTATTGGATTTAGTCATAATTATCAGCCCATCATTTGTATCCGATCAATGGCTGCCAAACCGGAAACCAAACTACGTGTTTTGTTTATTGGTGGGCAACATGGAAACGAGGCATCACCACGGGAGGCCCTTTTAGATTTTCTTGACGATTTTGTGACAATAGTTCGTTAAATTTTCAGGCCGCCAAAGTACCATACAATAATAGTTCC
>JBBISE010000048.1:0-19907 GCA_037441445.1 Salinivirgaceae bacterium | reverse complement strand
GGGAACTATTATTGTATGGTACTTTGGCGGCCTGAAAATTTAACGAACTATTGATTATTAAGACGTTATTGAAAATGTTTTGATTAAATAGTTAGTACCTGCAAAATAAAGCAAGACGAATTGCTATATTCCATTTAGGGCATAGATTTAAAATAAGCGTTATGTTATTGAATTCCCTGAATAACTTGTTAAATATCTGAATATGAATAGATAGGAAATATTATTGACGGGTTTAATGAATAAAAAAAGATGAAAAACAAGTAGATAATTGACAATTGAATAGTTATAAGTATTAATACCGCGGTTCAACATTGGGGTTCCGTGCTAAACGAAATCGAAGTAAAACAGTAGTACCACCGGATTCCGATACTCTGTCTTATCGGGACAAGCAGTACGCCAGCTACGCTCCTTCACTTCAAAGAGGATGGCTGAAAAGCCTTGTAAATGGCTCTTTTTATCTCTGTGAAACACCGTGTCTCCTCGGTGGTGCTCTGTGTAACAATTATTTAACAAGTACACAGTGTAACCCGCACAACTTCGGTGCTGCCCGACAGGGAAGCCCGCAGTCGGCAACTTTATAAAGTTACGTCCGTGCACCATTCTAAAACGACAGGAAGCATGCAATTTAACCTAAATATTTTGTATATTTGAAAAGGATTTAAAACTGAAAAATATGTTCAACACAATTGAAATAGACAGAAGCAATCTGACAATTATGGGGGTTAAGTTTTCGGACTTAAAAACCTTGGAAAGTACTGCAAATGCATTGGGGAGTAATATGTTTGAAGGTTTTAATCCTACACCAAAGGGAATTGAAATAATCAGAGACTACGTGACAGGAAAAATATCACTTACAGAACTTGTGGCATTCGCTAAACAAAAAGCCTATGTCTGATTCATACAAATACATAGACCCTGACTACACCTACACTGACTCCAAAACAGGAATTTTAAGAAATTTACAAGACATTACAGACCCGGAAGTATTGCTTTTTGTAGAAAGTGGTGCGGTAACTAAACGACTGCAAGAGCTTTACGAAAACCCTATAAAAATAAAAGGAATTGACAGCCTTTTTGAAATTCATAGACAAATATTTCAAGACATGTACGTTTGGGCAGGGAAAAAACGGATTGTTGAAATAAACAAAAACGGTAAGCAATTTTTCCCTACTTCGCATTTTGACAACGCTTTTAGATATATTAACCAGTTAATTGCCGAATTCAAGAAAATTCCGAAAGACAACAAAAGAAAGTTAGCTGAGAAGTTGGCAGAAATTTTAGATAACGTCAACTATTTACACCCTTTCAGAGAAGGGAACGGAAGAACACAAAGAGAGTTTTTAAGACTGCTAGCTTTGGATAAAGGTTTGACCTTAAATCTCAACCCGCCAGACAACCGGAGTGTTTATGAAAGATATATGCAAGGGACAATTGAGAGTGACGTTACAACATTAACAGAACTTATTTTTGAACTGCTTGCAACTGATAAATGAGCTGAGCACGCTGTACTATACGAAATCGAAGTAAAGCCGAAGTGCCAAAGGTTGGGGTTTGAAATACGCACTGGTTGTTTAACAATTATTTAGGGCCAGCTGAAAAAGTCAACGCAAATTTCGTTTTTTACCGAAACGCATTTTTGGTGTGAGCAAAACCTGTGGTTACCCGGAGCACGAATGCCCGATGCGCGGCGGCCTGACAAAACTGCGAGCCAGGCGTAGGCGTGATATGGCAAACCGGATAGTGCCACGTGCAAGGGCGCTTGCGTTACCAAAATAAAACTATCATTGGCCTCAACAAAACTTTTAACCTCATTTTGAGGTTTTATTTCGGCTTACGTTGCCATGGCTCTTCCGTTTTGACAGAGCGGGGGGATCGCCTCGTTTTGTCTTGATTTTTTGTAACTTTTTGATCAAGCAAAAAGTTAGAAGGATTAAAAATGCAAGGATTTTACGTTGTTGAGTTGAAATCCCTTGCATTGAAGATTATACAAATCCGCTCTATATGTTTGTATATTAATATATTAATGGATTTTCAGCAGGCCCTAAATAAACGATTGGCCGTATCCTGAGCGAAGTACGCAATGAATCGAATAGTCCCCACTCTATTCACCATATTCACAATAATTTAGTGAACATAATCACCAATTTACCATATTCCAAGCATTTCCATGAAATTTCCTCCCCAACCGCCAGCCGCGATTTAAAATTTGCCACCGACGCCGGACTGCTTGAAAAAAGGGCGACAAAAACACAACCCGATACCGATTCCGGTAAAAAGGACTAAAACTATATTTCGGCAGCAAAACCTCATTGCTGCCGGAAATTGGAATTACTGCAAGAATGTTAGTGGGCTATGCAATAGGCTTTTGGCTATTGTTTTTACGGAATATTCGTTGTCTGTTTTTATTATTGCCGCCTTCTTTCCCCTCTGTCCTCCAAACGACTGAATGTCATCCTGATCGGAGGCACAGCCTGTCCCGATGTATCGTGAAAACAACGGATCTTTCAAAATCGAGTGTTAAAAAATTGGTCTTAATGACGATAAATCAAAACGTCGTCACTTTTCGTCATTAACGGTTTGGTTTGTTCAAAAATACACTTTTTGCAAATAATTGAATTACAGTGTTAAGCAACACTGTTTCGTATTTCCCGCCCGTCTTCAGTATTTCGCTGACAATGAGGTTGGAGATGCCAAATTAAGACTCACGGAATGGATGTGGTTCTATACGGCTGTCGATGTTTCGGCGCAGGCGCATTAACTCTGCTTGCATTTCTTTTTTAATTTGCCTATCTTTACAATTTCAAAATTGCATTTTAAAATTGTAACGTCATGATTCCACGAATCCTCGCCGAAAAACTGCGGCATTTTGCCACCAAATATCCAATTGTGACGGTTACCGGACCACGTCAATCGGGCAAAACAACCCTGATCAGAACCTGTTTCCCAGATTACGAATATGTATCGTTCGAAGATCCGGATATACTACTGATGGCCAAAGATGATCCGCGTTTATTCCTGAAACGATACCGCGATAAAACCATTTTCGACGAGGCTCAACGCTTTCCCGAATTGTTTTCGTATCTGCAGTCGGCGGTCGATTTGGAAGGAAAAACAGGGATGTATATTTTGTCGGGATCGCAAAATTTTCAACTTATGGAGAAAATAACGCAATCGCTGGCCGGAAGGACGGCAATTTTGAAACTCATGCCACTTTCCTTTCCCGAAATTAATAACTCTGGCCACAAGCCTCATTCCATTGATAATGTAATGTTTCAAGGCTGTTATCCCCGCATTTACGACAAACAGCTATTGCCCAAAGAATTTTATCCGTTTTATATTCAAACCTACATTGAGCGCGACGTGCGACAGATACAAAACATTCTGAATCTCAATCTTTTTATACGTTTTGTGAAATTGTGTGCCGGACGTATCGGGCAATTGTTGAATATATCGTCATTAGCCACCGAATGCGGGATTACACAACCTACGGCAAAAGCTTGGCTTTCTGTTTTGGAAGCCAGTTATATTGTTTATTTGCTAAAACCGTATTACAAAAATCAGAACAAAAGGTTAGTTAAAACGCCCAAACTATACTTTTTGGACACCGGTTTAGCTTGTTCATTGCTTGGCATTCAGGAGGGTTCGCAAATTTTCGCCCATTATTTGCGTGGCGAGTTGTTTGGGAACTGGATTATTTCGGAAAAATTGAAAGCAAAATTCAATGCGGTTGAAGACCCCAATTTCTATTTTTGGCGCGATAATGTTGGAAACGAAATAGATCTGATTATTGAAAACGGAGAAACCCTGCAAATTTTCGAAATAAAATCGGGCAGTACTTACCGTCCCGAATTTTTCAAGGCACAAAACTATGTAGAAGGTATTTCGGATCTTCATTTTCAGCCGTTAACAGTGGTTTATAGCGGCGACAACACGTTAGAAACCAAACAGGGGATGCTTGTGTCGTGGAAAGATTGGGTCGAATAATAGTGTATTTTGCTGACTTTTTTTCTTTACAATTTCAAAATCGTATTTTATATTTTAGCCATTTGCGGTTTTCAACATTCTGGGAAATGTGCATTTGTTGAATGGCTATGTGGGTTAGCTTAATTAAGGGCTGTTTTTGGGGTCTTATTTAGGTTTCTTTAGTTTTAAAATGTCTCGTTCAAATGTTCTTTCACCTTCTTGCCGAACCTGTCGGAATTTCCGACAAGTTCTATTTGTAAAACAGTTACAACTTACCCCATTCCCCCAATCCAACAACAAAGTGCGTTTATATTTTCCGGAAACGCAGTTATGTTTGTGAGCGTGGCTAGGGTTAAAACCAATTTTATGGATGCAATAAACGGCGTTGCTGCCGGGCTTTTTAGGCAACGTTGTTGCTTATTTCCCGACCGTACTTCAGTATTTCTCTGGCAATGGGATTGGAGATGTCAAATTCGGACTCACGGAATGGGTGTGGTTCTATGCGGCTGTCGATGTTTCGGCTTAGGCGCATTAACTCTATGTGCATTTCTTTTCTAATTTGCCTGCCGTTACAATTTCAAAATCGCATTTTCAAATTGTATGCAGTGTCAAAAGAAACGCAAGAAAAGCTGCCCTTTCCACTATTTTTCTCCCAATCCCTGGTTGCCCAAATTAAGGACAAACTTCCAGCGTCCATCGGGCTGCTTTACCCAAACCGTAGCGTAGGTTCCAACAGAAAATTCATCGGTGTTTTGTTTGTCGGTCAATTTCCAATAGCCATAGGTGTATCCCAGTTCTCCCGATTTTGCTACTTTCGCGAACTGTGGCTCCCAGGTAAGGACAAAGGAAAAATCGCTGCGTCCCATGTAATGCTCTTTCAGTTTCTCGTGCCCAACAAGGGGATACATGTTGGGTTTAATAAGAACAACATCGGGGGCTGCAAATTCCAGAAATGCTGCTTGCATGCCCTGTTCAGCCGAATAGTGGGAGAAAGCCCTGTCGGTATCGGAAACTTCTTTTTCCAATTCCGAAAGGTTGGGGTTCGAGCAGGATCCGAGCAGAGAAACGGCAGCGAGAAAAGTGAGGGCTTTATTCATCATCGTTTGGTTTTGAGATTATCTATCAAATGTACTAAAAAATCTACACCAATATATTTTTCAACATCTTCCCCGTATGCGACTTTTCAACGTTGACTAAATCTTCGGGAACCCCTTCAAAAAGTACCTCTCCCCCACCCTTTCCGCCTTCTGGTCCCATATCAATTATCCAGTCGGCATAACGAATTATGTCAAGGTTGTGTTCAATAATTATTACCGTGTTGTTGTTATCAACCAGCGACTTAACAATACGATAGAAATTGTCAATGTCGGACATATGCAAACCCGTCGCAGGCTCATCCATGATGTATATGTTGCCCTCTTTGTGCAATTCGGATGCTATTTTCAAGCGCTGTGATTCCCCTCCCGACAGCGTGCTCAGCGACTGTCCCAGTTTTAGGTAACCCAATCCCACACTTTGGAGAATTTTGAGTTGGTTGGCAATTTTCCCGGCTCCAAAAAACTCAATGGATTGATTCACCGTCATCGACAACACATCGGCAATATTTTGTCCACGATGCTTCAACGCAAGAACATCCGCGTGATAACGCTTGCCCTCACACTCATCGCATTGGGTTTTTACGGCATCAAGAAAATGGAGCTCGAAGCTCAACACGCCTTGTCCGTTGCATTTTTCGCAGGCACCTTTCGAGTTGGAACTGAATAGGGAGGCATCGGCTCCGGTGGCGGAGGCAAACTCCTTGCGAATCAAATCGAAAACCCCGATATAGGTTGCCGCGTTGGCCCTCGACGATTTTCCAATGGGCTGTTGGTCGATGACAATGGCGTCGGGGTGCATGTTGGCAAAACATTCGTGAATCAATGAACTTTTACCGCTTCCGGCAACACCGGTAATACAGGTAAGAACGCCTTTGGGAATTTTCACCGAAACATTTTTAAGATTATTGGCTGTTGCATTGTTGATTTCGTAGAACAAGGCTGCTTTTTTTCGTTTATACTGAACATGTTGCGAACAGTACAGATATTTTCCGGTTATGCTCTCGGTTTTTGCCAATCCATCAGGAACTCCAGAATAGACAACGGTTCCACCAAATTTTCCGGCTTTAGGGCCTACATCCACAATCCATTCGGCAGCACGGATAATGTCGGGATCGTGCTCAACCACAAAAACGCTGTTTCCGTTCTCTTTCAGCCGGTTAAGAATTGCCAACAGTTTTTCGGTATCACGCGGGTGAAGGCCAATGGAAGGTTCGTCGAGAACATAGAGTAAATCAGTAAGGTTACAGTCCAGCTGTTTGGCCATTTTTACACGCTGCGATTCGCCTCCCGACAGTGTTGACACCGGTCGTTCCAGCGACAGATAACCAACGCCAATTTCAACAAGTTGCTCCAAAAGAAAACGGGCTTTGCGCAGGATTGGCCGGGAAATGTCGTCGTCGATGTTGTTCAAAAAAAGCAAAACATCAGATAGTTCCATCCGGCAAAGATTGTCAATGGAAACGCTGTTAATGGACACAGACCGTGCCCGCTCATTCAGTCTGGAACCATGGCAGGAAGTGCAAAGCGAGTATTTAAAATATTTGGTGTAGGCATTTTTATCCTCATCGGAAGCCTCGTCATCAGCTCTTCCACTCACCGCCTTTTCCAGTTTGCGGGCAATGCCCTCGAAGGTTCGGTTGTAGGACAATTTCTCTTTCGAGCCTTTAATGACAAAGGGTTCGGAATAGAGCAAATGTTCAAGTTCCGATGGAGTAAAAGCGTTCAGTTTTTTGTCACCATTAACCACGTCGAGCGAAACCAACTCTTTCCATAAAAAGCCGCCAACTTTGTAATGCGGATGATTTATGGCTCCTTCGCGAATGGACAACTCGCGGTTAAGAAACAAATCCAAATCAATTTTAATTTGCTTTCCCAGCCCGTGGCAATCGGGACACATCCCTTCGGGGTGATTGAATGAAAAATAGAACGATGGCCCAACAAACGGTTTCGACAAACGAGAATAGAGCAACCGCAGATAGGTGTTTATTTCGGTTGCCGTTCCCACTGTACTTCGCAAGTTATTCCCCATACGTTTTTGGTCAATAACAATGGCTGTTGACAGGTTCAGAATTTCGTCCACATCGGGTCGCGAAAGCTTGGGCATGCGCGTGCGGGCAAACGTGGAAAAAGTTTCGATAAGCTGCCGTTGAGCCTCGGTGTAGATGGTGTCGAACAGCAACAACGATTTTCCCGACCCCGAAACTCCTGTAAAAACCACCAATTTGTGCTTGGGAATTTCCAAATCGATGTTTTTCAGGTTATTTGTGTGTGCATTCCGGACAATAATGTTTTGTTTTTGCATGGTTTTAAGGATTAATTACCGGGCAAAAATACGATTATCAGAGAATGAGTGATTGTAAAAATACGACAAAACTCTTGTTTGCAGAAATGCAATAATGCTTTGTGGTTTTCGAAATAGCGATAGGTCTGGATCGTTGCCTCCATCAACTATAACAACTATCGTGCAATCCGAACTTGTGTTTTTTTTCTGTTTTTTTGAACAACGGATCGCCAAAAAACCTATTTTTAAGCAAAATTTCAAGTCACCCACCTATGGAAAAACCTCTCGATCCGCGTTCCAACTACGAACAAACCCGCCAGGAGATAGGCTATGTTCCCCGTAAAAAGGCAACACAGGCCGACTATAACCGCATTGGTTTCATGTCGGGATTAGAAGTGCACCAACAATTGCTTACCGAAAAGAAATTGTTTTGTAATTGCCCGGCTGGCATGTATCACAAGAGCAAAGACTATGATGCTGAAGTAATCCGGCACATGCGTCCTACACTCAGCGAGTTAGGTGAATACGACGGCACTGCCCTTATGGAATTTAAAACCCGCAAAGAGATTGTATATCGTGTTAAAAACCGCACGACATGCACATACGAAGTTGACGATACACCACCTTTTCCCATTAACCGTCAGGCATTGGAAATTGCCATTGAAATCTCGTTGCTATCGAAATTGAACATCGTGGGCGAAGTACACATTACCCGCAAGCAATACCTCGATGGCAGCATCCCCACCGGGTTTCAGCGCACCGCCATTATCGGTGTCGAAGGAATGATTCCGCTAAAAAACAAACAAGTACGGTTAATTCAACTAAGCATTGAAGAAGACAGTTGCCGCGAGATCAGCGACATAGGACACACACGCATTTACAAAACCGACAGGCTGGGAATGCCGCTCATTGAAACGGTTACTTACCCCGACATGGTCAATCCCGATGAGGTAATGGAGGCCTGCAACTACATCCGGTTCCTGAACCGCAGTACAGGGAAAGTCCGTACCGGAATTGGTGCCGGTCGCGAAGATGTGAACGTGAGTTGCCGTGGCGGCCATCGTGTTGAAATAAAAGGCGTTGCCCACACTAAATGGATACCGGAACTAACCCACAACGAGAGTTTCCGACAATGGGCGCTTTTGGCCATTCGCGATAAACTAAAAGCCCGAATCGCCAAAACCAACGAGTGGCAAATGAAGGCCAAAAAACTCGATTTCGATATTTTCGATGTTCCTTATCCAACACTAAAAGTGCTGAAAAACGAAGGCAATTCATTGTATGCCATTCGGTTGCCCCAGTTTCGGGGCATACTGAGCCATTTTACCCAACCCGGCCACATGTTTGCCCACGAACTGGCGGACAGATTAAAAGTGATAGCCTGCATTGAAAAACCCAACATGTGGCACTCGGAACAGTTCGATCCACTGTTGTCACACAACGACGTGGAAAATCTGTCCAAATTCCTTGATGGAAACCAAAACGACGCTTACCTGATTATCTGGGGACCTGAAGCCGACATGAAAACCGCTATGGAAACCGTGGAAGAGCGTTGCCGCATGGCTTTCGAAGGTGTTCCGCCCGAAACCCGCAAAAGTTTTCAGAACGGAACTACCATTTTTGAACGGGTACTCCCGGGTGCAGACCGTATGTACCCAGATACCGATTCTCCGCCCATACCGCTCGAGAACCAATACATAGAAAACCTGCGAAAAAACATTCCAACCGAGGTTATCGAGCGCTATAACCAATTGAAGAACTGGGGTATAGCCGAACACACATATAAATACATTTTTAGCCGCAACTTGTTTGAAATTATACGGAAAATCCACGAAGAACTTGGAATTGATGCCAAAATGACAGGCAACTTCATTGGGCACCGGTTAAAATGGGTCGAAGGACATATTCAAAAAGGAAACGGCTTTGAATATACACAGATAGTGGAACTTTTCCGCTACCTTAAACTCAATTCTATTGATTATAAACTGGCATCCAGAATGTTACCCATACTGTACCACTATCCTAAAATGGAACTCGACTCGATACTGACCAGTTTAAAGTTCAAACGCCGCCACCCCGATGAACTTGTAGGGCAAATAAATTTCCTTAAGGAGAAATTTCGGCCCCTGAATTCCAGTAAAACAGGAACCGATCACATCAATTGGGTAATGGGAGGCCTTTCGCCCATGGCCGAAGGCAATATCAACCTAACGGAACTCTATTCCATTGTTAAACAACAAATTCCATTGTCATGAGCGAAGATTTTTTTCAAGGATATAAGGGCAGGGCTTTGGAAGTCCTGAAAAAATACCAGGTAAGGGTTTGGGGACAAGCCACCGTAGAAACAACTCGTGGTAAATTTCTGGGAACCATTCTTCCCCGATCAGAAAACGACGACGATTTGCATATTGTAATGAAAATCGTGACCGGCTACAACGTGGGCATTGATATTACAACCATTACCGGGATGGTTGAAACCGGCTATAAAAAAGCCAACTACAAAATCCCTGAGAAGGAATTTCCGGTAACACCCGGGCTTCCAAATGTGAAACTTTTGGGAACCGGAGGAACAATTGCTTCACGTCTCGATTATAGGACAGGTGCTGTTATTCCGGCATTTACACCCGGTGAATTGTATGGTGCTGTACCTGAATTGGCCGATATCTGCAACCTGACAACCGAAAAGCTCTTTGCCGTTTTTAGCGAGAACATGGGTCCGTCGCAATATAAAAAGTTGGCCGTGGCCATTGGCGAAGAAATTGCCAAAGGGGTTGACGGAATTGTCATCGGACACGGCACGGACACCTTATCGCACACTGCAGCAGCGTTAACGTTTATGGTGCAGAATTCGCCAGTACCAATTGTTTTAGTCGGCTCTCAGCGCTCATCAGATCGTCCAAGCTCCGATGCGGCCCTTAACCTGATGCACGCCATGACAGCCGCTGGCCATGGAAACATTGCCGAAGTTATGGTTTGCATGTTTGGACCCACTTCCGATGAGTACGGGTTTCTTCACCGTGGAACCCGCGTGCGGAAAATGCACTCGAGCTACCGTTCCACCTTCCGTACCGTGGGCGATGTTCCATTGGCAACCGTTACCCGCGACGGCGTTGTGCCCATAAAATCAAGCTTTAATCCACGTCGGAAAGATAAAAACGTAACAATTTTGCCCTATTTCGAGGAGAAAGTGGCCATTATTTATTATTATCCCAACATGATGCCCGACATTATTGACAGCCTTGTTGAAAATGGTTACCGTGGTATAATAATAGCCGGAACCGGGCTCGGCCACGTAAACAAACCACTTTACCCGGCCATTGAAAGAGCCCACGCCAAAGGGGTACACATGTTTATGGCTGTGCAAACCTTGTGGGGATATTGCCACATGTTTGTTTATGACACAGGTCGAGATTTAATGGCCAAAGGAATTATCCCGGCAGCCAACATGCTGCCAGAAACGGCATACATAAAACTGGGATGGGTACTTGGGCAAACCGACGATCCAACCGAAGTAAAGCGGTTGATGCTTAGCCCCATAAACGATGAAACAACCGAACGCGAACCTTACAACGGTTATCTGGTGTTCCAGGGCGGTGTAAAAGAGGTAGATCAGTTTGTCAAGAAGGTGCACAAGTAGAAACCGAAGAACGTAAACTCATGCAGGAATCTGCTTTTCAACAGATTATCAATATCAAACGGGGTATGAGGGAAAATATGTCACCCCCTCGCCCTCAACGATGATTTCCGTGCCACCAGCGATGTATTCATAATTTCATTAACAGCCGGCCTTTCGGTAGTACTGTCAATCCGCTGCAACAACAATTCCATTGCCTTACGGCCCATGTCAAATCCCGGCTGTTGAACCGAGGTCAAAGGAGGGTCAAACAACTCGGAAATGGTGTCGTTACCAAATCCAACCACGGCCACCTGATCGGGGATTGACAGCCCATTTTTCTTCAAAATGTTCATGGCTCCAATGGCTGTCAGGTCGTTAACAGCAAATACGGCATCAAACGATAGGTTGTTGTCTATCAACAATTGGGTTTTATCGAGGGCTTTGGAATAATTGTCGCATTCAATAACCAACGCCTCGTTGAAGGGCAAACCCGATTCTACAAGGGCCGCTTTGTAACCATTCACGCGGTTTTGACTAATAAGCCTGCCCGACGGGCCAGCAAAATGTACAATCTTTTTACATCCCTGATCGATGAGATGGCGGGTTGCCTGGTAAGCCCCGGCATAATCGTCAATTACAATTCGGTCATTGTCCATGTTATCCAACACGCGGTCGAAAAACACAATGGGTGTTCCCGAATTGGAAATGCTTTGCAGGTGCTGACTATCGGACGTTTCTTTACTGACCGAAATAATCAGACCCTCAATAAAACTATTTTCGATAATTTCGCACAGCACCTTTTCTTTTTCGTACGATTCAAACGATTGGCTAATCATGACGCGGTAACCGTGCTCTTCGGCGACCGATTCAATGCCGCTAATGACCGATGAGAAAAAGTGGTGAACAATTTCGGGAATCAATACCGCAATTATGTTACTACGCTGGTTTTTCAGGCTTAAGGCAACCGGATTGGGTTTATATTTCAGCGTTTTAGCCAGCTCGTTCACGTGTCGTTTTGTCTCGGGGGCAATATCGGGGTGATCCTTCAAAGCCCTGGAAACCGTCGAAGCGCTTACCCCAAGTGCCTTTGCAATGTCTTTAATGGTTGTGTTTCGCGACCTCATTGTTAAAAGTATTTCGAAAATAGTTATGAATTCAATTTCAAATTTTGTAAATTTAGTGGCATAAAAGTAAACAGAATAATAATCTGTAAAACTTTTAGGTCAATTTTGTGTTACCATACGGTTGGTTAACAAAACCAAAGATACAGATTTTGGAACAATGCCCCGACTTTTGGATATGAAAAATGATCCATTGGAGTAAAAAAACGGACGTGCAAACGTTTGCGAAAACGTTTGCGTTGATTTTTAATATTTTATGGTTATCAATATGTTAAAATATTCTTAACTTGCACCGGAAACCGAAATTACTTTGGACAAAAATAAATAGTACATAATTAAAATGAATACGCAATGAAGAAGACTTACCAATTTTTAAAAAAGATTCCACTCTTTTTGGCAGCTATGCTATTGTGGGGCCACACCATTGCACAGCCGGTAACGGTAACGGGAAAGGTTTTTGACTCGACCAACAAAAGTTCCATACCCGGAGTAACAATTATCATTAAAGGCTCGACTGTGGGGACCGTATCGGACATGGACGGAAACTTCTCACTCCAAGCCAGCAAAGGCGCCGTACTCGAGTTCTTGTTTATGGGCTATATGCAGGAAGAAGTTACCGTAGGCGACAAGACCGTTTATAATGTAGGACTTGTCCCCGGCATTGAAATGCTGAGCGAGGTTGTGGTCATTGGCTACGGAACCCAGAAAAAATCGGACCGTACCGGTTCGGTGGCACATGTAACTTCAGAAGAACTAAGTGGTGGAGTATTGACCGATCCCATTCAGGCCATGGTTGGAAAAGCCGCCGGTGTTTCGATTACTAAAAAAGGGGGCGACCCAAACGGTGGTTTTTCGGTAAAAATCAGGGGTTCTTCGGGCTTGTATTCAGGAACTGAGCCTTTGTATGTCATTGACGGGGTACCTGGGGCCGATCCAACTACAGTAGCACCCGATGATATTGAATCCTTCAATATATTAAAAGATGCTTCCTCTACAGCAATATATGGTTCCAGAGGAGCCAACGGTGTAATAATTATAACGACTAAAAAGGGCTCAACTAAAACGGGATCAACACTGGAGTATAATTCTTATGTTTCCATGGATTACGTCGCCAAAAGACTGGATTTAATGAGTGCTGATGAATACAGGGTACTTTTAGCACAGTATCCAGAGCGTTATACAGACATTTTGGATGGCGGAGCCAGTGTTAATTGGCAGGATGAGATTTTCAGAAGAGGATTTTCCCAAAACCATAACGTATCCGGATCCGGCGCTTTTGACAACGGGGGATATAGATTCTCAATTAACCACACCGGACTTGATGGTGTTATTCTGGGGACTGGGAAAGACAGAACCATTGGAAAAATAAATACTTTCCATCAAGCGTTGGAAAACCGGTTGAAAATTGATGCCACCCTAAGTGCTACATTTGAGAAAAACAGTTATGTCGATTACGGTGGAAATGGAAGCAATGACATTCTATATCAAGCATTTCAGAGAAATCCTACTGACCCAATTCTTGATTCGGCAGGAAATTTTTATGAAATACAACGTGATTTCAACTACTATAACCCGGTAGCTTTGATTCATCAAATACAAAATGAGCGTCAAGCCAAACGGTATTTGGGAAACATTAAAACAGATTTTGAAATTATTGAGGGTCTTACTGCATCTATTAACCTTGGATACAACCGTCATGATGCCGAATATTTTTATTTCGAGCCAAAAACTGTACGTGGTGGTACCTCGCAAGGTTTTGGCAGACGCAATTATGAAAATTGGGAATCGAGGGTAGCTGAAACGACCTTAAGTTATGCAAACTCATTTTCAGATGTACATAATGTCACGGGGCTTCTCGGCTATTCCTTTCAGGAAGATTTTAGTAACGGTTTTTTTGCCTCGGGCAAGAACCCCCTGTCCGATTTCATGATGTCCAATAATCTGGGGATGCTGGCTGAGGTAAATCCACGCTATATTGGCTCTTACAAGTCATCCAACAAACTAATTTCCATGTTTGGAAGGGCAACCTATAACTATAATTCAAAGTACTATTTGACAGGTACTGTACGCCGCGACGGTTCCACCCGATTTGGTAAAAACAACGAATGGGGTATTTTCCCTTCAGCATCCGTTGCTTGGAATATTAAGGATGAGAATTTCTTAGTTGATTTTAATCCCATCAGCTTGTTGAAACTACGTGTTGGCTACGGACTTGTTGGTAACCAGGAAATTGGAAATTACCTTGACATAATGACCGCCACAGCTGTAGGAACCACTATTGATCCGGAAACAGGCTTGCCTACCATAGAGTTCCAGCTTTCGCACAACGCCAATCCCGATTTAAAATGGGAAGAAAACAGCGAAATAAACATCGGTATAGACTTTGGTGTTCTTAACAACCGAGTTTCAGGCTCGTTTGATTTTTACGACAAAATGACCTACGACCTACTTGCACCATACAACGTGCCCGTACCTCCAAACGCATTAAGCACAACTTGGGCAAACGTGGGAAGTATTCGTAATAGGGGAATTGAATTGCAGTTGCAAGCCTTCGTAATGGATGATAGAGCTTTTAAGTGGAAAACCATATATACATTCAGCAAAAACAAACAAACCGTCGAGGAGCTATCCAACGATCTCTTTTCGTGGACCGAACGTAAAGAAGGTTGGCTTTCAGGCCGTGGTCTTGTCGGTGATGAAAACTGGACACAAATGATTCGTCCGGGTTGGGCTTTAGGTACGTTTTATATGCCCGAATATGCCGGCCTTTCAGCCGATGGAAAGTTCCTGTTCTTTACCGCAGCCGGAGGAGTTACCCGTGATATATCAAAAGCCGAACGTCGCGTTATGGGTACTGCTCAACCCATATTCGAAATGGGCTGGTCTAACTTCTTTACCATTTACAAAAATTTAGATGTTAGCTTCGCTCTTCGTTGGGTACATGGGTTCGATGTGTTAAACGTAACCAGAATGGTATTCGAAAACCCAAGTGTAATTGGAACTTTGAACGGTCTTAACTCGGTTGCTGACGAAATTGAGCGTGGTGTAACCGACTTTCCCAAAGTGAACAGTTATTATTTGGAAGATGGGTCCTTCCTTCGTATGGACAACATTACCGTGGGTTATACATTTGATGTAAGCAAAGTCAAATGGCTAGGCAAAGCACGCCTTTATGCTTCAACAAACAACTTGTTTATCATCACCGGATACACAGGTTTAGACCCCGAAATTAGCTACAACGGTCTTTCTTTTGGTTTGGATCAATACAATGTGTATCCAAAAACACGTAACTTTACTGCAGGCGTTAACATTACCTTCTAAATTCACAGAGATATGAAAAAGATACTGAGTTTATTTATAGTCATAGCACTATCCTTTTCCTGCACAAACCTTGAGGATAAGTTTTATGACCGACTTCCGTCCGATATGTTCCCGGAAAACGAAGAACAATTAGGAATTATGACCATCCCTGTCTATACTCCTCTGGGAGAACTCCTCGATTGGGGCGGCTGGTGGTTTTGTCAGGAAATTACTACCGATGAAATTGTTATACCAACGCGTGATACTGACTGGGACGACGGTGGCAAGTGGCGTGTTTTGCATCAACACGAATGGAGTAACACTACTGAAGCTATTGCCGGTATGTGGGGTCGGTTTTACAAGGGAATTTTTGAAACCAACAAGCTCATTGAGCTTTGGGAACCCGGTGCAGGAACACCATCCGTAGATTTAGCATTGGCAAAATTGAAAACCATGCGCGCCTTGTATTACTATTATTTAATTGACAATTACGGGAATGTACCCTACGTGACACAATTCGCGGGAGCGCCTGAATTTCCACTAAAAATGAGAAGGGACAGCATTTGGCAACATATGGTCGATGATGTAAAACCCATGATCAGACATTTCACCGATGGAGGCTCAAAATATACCGCCAACAAAGGTATGGCCTATATGCTTATGGCAAAACTATACCTCAACGCCGAAGTTTACACAGGAACACCGCAATGGGAAATTGCAGAAAAGTATTGCGACAGTGTTATTGGTCTGGGATACACCTTGGAATCACACCCACTTGGCCCCTTTGTGACCAACAATCAAAACAGCCCCGAAATCATTTTTGCCATACCTTTTGATGAAGATGCTTACACCGGATTTAACCTCCACATGCGTACTTTGCACTACAACAGCAACCTGACATTTGACATGCCTGTGGGTCCATGGAACGGAATGGCGGTTGTGGAAGATCATTACGATACCTATGCAGCAAACGACAAACGCAAAGCCGGTTTCCTAATTGGCCAGCAATTTACCAGCGCTGGTGCGCCCATTATGGACGCCGGTGCCGGAGGTGCCCCGCTAATTTTCAATAAGAATATTCCGGCACTCCAGATGAACTCAGCACACAGTAAAATACAGATACGTATGTCCGGAGCTCGTATCGTGAAATTTGAAATAAAACTTGGAGCTAAGGATAACCTTAGTAACGACTTCCCTATTTTCCGTTATGCTGATGCTCTGTTAATGAAAGCTGAGACCTTGTTACGACAAGGAAAAACAGGAGAGGCTGTAAATTATGTTAACGAAGTACGCGAACGGGCTTTTGACACTTACACTCCGCTTACCTCCATTACCTTAGATGAGCTTTTGGAAGAGCGCGGCCGCGAGATGTTTTACGAAGCACACCGTCGTCAGGATTTAATCCGTTTTGGAAAATTTAATGACACCTGGTGGGAAAAGACAAACACTGATCCTACAAGAAATACATTCCCCATACCTCAATGGGCTGTTGACTCGAACCCGAATCTTGGACTGTAATCAAACATTTTAAGAAAAGTACAGAAAATTCAGAACTATTTAGTAATTTTATACACCTAAACCTCTAAACTCAATAACTATGAGAAATTTTAATGTAACAAGTTTATTGAAATTTGCAGCTATGTTAACCATGGTTGCTTTCGTTACAACATCATGTAAAGATGATGATGATGATGACACCCCACCGGTACTTGTTGAAGACGGTGTTTATCTGAGCGGAACCGCAACAGGCCTTAATGGTCTTGATCTGAAAGCGATGATGCAGGACGGCCGCGTTGAAGGCGCAGAATTTGCTTCTTTGGAAAGAGAAGGTATGTTCGAGAAATTCTTGTATTTGACAGCCGGAACTTTCCAAATTGTTGAAAAAGCAGGTGCTGTTGAAACCAAATATGGCGTAACCAGTGCCGGTGTTACTGAGTTACCTTTGACAGGTGCCGATGATGTAGATGGACCGCTAATGCAAGGCACAACGGAAGTTGACGGAACTGCTGTAAGCATTACAGCCGCTGGCTTCTACCACGTTGTATTTGACAAAACCACTACCAAACTCTATTTTGTGAAAATTACAAAATGGGGCGTCATTGGCGATGCTACCGAATTGGGATGGTCTGGCCAGTACGACATGGCCGTAACTACCGAAACAGCCAGTGAATATGAGTGGACAGCTACTGACGTTATCCTGCGTGAGCGTGGCGGTTTCAAATTCCGTTACAACGATGGTTGGAAAATTACTACTCCTGACTTTGTTATTTTTGCCAACGTAGGTAAAGGCGCAACCGACACCGATTGGCAAATGGGTGGTGGTGGATTCCCATTCCCAACCCCGGAAGGAAAATACACAGTTAAATTGAACTGGAAAGCGCTGACTGGTTGGACTTACACCACAACCAAAACGGGAGATGTTGATCCTCTTCCTGAGTATCCTGCGAATCTTTACATGATTGGAAATGCAGTTGGCGGATGGGATTGGGCAACTATTGACCTCCCAATGATTCCCGTGCATAGCAAACCCCATTTATTCTGGAAAATTCAGTGGCTAATGGCTGACAGCGCCTTCAAATTTGCTCCAGGAAGAGCGTGGGTTGGCGATTTTGGAAAAACTGGGACTGCTGATGCTAACGGAATTTATGCTAAAGGTACCGAAAACGTACCTGCTCCTTCAGTATCAGGATACTACATGGTTGTTGTAAACCTTGAAACCGAACAAATTGCAGTGGTCGATCCTAAAGTTTACTTAATTGGTGCCACTGTTGGTGGTGACAATGCCTGGGCAACAGCCAATGCTGATGTATTATTCTCGGTTGATAATACAAACGAAATTGTTACGCTTACCAAAGACTTGGCTGCGGGTGAATTGCGCATGTATGCCTGGTTTGATGCAGCAGCATGGTTTACCGATTGGTGGCAATCAGAATTTATGATTCTTGAAGGTGCTATTCAATTCCGTGGTATTGGCGGAGACCAAGCGCGTGTTAACGTAGCTGCAGGAAGTCAAAAAATTGACTTAAACTTTAAAACTAGTGTTGGTTCTATTACAGCCCAATAAGTTTTATCTTGCAAATAGTGTAAAAAGCTGCTCCACTTTGGGGCAGCTTTTTTTGTAAATGTGTTACAAACTCCTTACTTTATTTTGAAAACAGATTTTTACCTTAAAATGCCCTTTAAATATTAGTTTGGGTCTGCTGAAAAAGCCAACCAAATATTTTTTTTGCTTGGTTGGTTTTGTTTGGCAATCATTAAACACTGGTCAACGTGGCTTGCGAATGCCTTATGCGCGGTGAACTAACAAAACTGCGAGCCAGGCGAAGGCGTGATATGGCAAACCGGTTAGAGCCACGTGCAAGGACGCTTACGTTACCAAAATGAAACTAGTAAAGGCCTTTACTGAAGTTATAGCTATCTATTGAGGTTTCGTTTTGGCCTACGTTGCCATGGCTCTTCCGGTTTGACAGAGCGGGGAGAAGCATCGTTTTGTCTTGATTTTTTGTAACTTTTTGATCAAGCAAAAAGTAAATGAATGAAACAAAACACATTAATTGCTGTATTTGCCTTCAGAAAAGCAAAGAAACTTTCTTTCTGGTAATTCGTATTAAAAGTGAACGTTTTTCAGGAAATTTTTTCTCCTAGAAGACTTGTTTAAATTTTGAGAGTACAGACAGACATCATTCGGCACAAAATCGCTAATTTTGCCAACATTAAGGTTAAAGACATGGATATACAAGCCACAAAACTGGAATTAGTGCAACTTATTCTTAAAACCAATACTCCGGCTGTATTAGAGCAGGTTCGTAGAATGTTGCAGGTTGAAACAAAGACGGACTGGTGGGACAATCTACCCGAATCCGTAAGGCAATTCATTGATCTCTCCTTGCAAGAGGCTGAACACGAAGAGTTGATTCCGCATGATGATGTTATGAACGAAGCTAGGGCAAAATATCTGAATGCAAAATGAAAATTGTTTGGACTCCAAAAGCAAAAATTGGTTTTAACGCAGTCCTCGATTATCTCTCCGTTACTTGGTCGAACAAAGAGGTCGAAAATTTCATTTTCAAAACTGAAAACGTTGTAAGGGCAATATCTGCAAACCCTTATATTTTTAGAGAGTCCTACAAAAGAAAGAATGTACATGTAGGTTTACTTACCAAACATAATAGTGTTTTTTATTTGATAAAAAAACGCAAACAAGAGATTGTCATCCTCATGGTCTGGGATAACAGACAGAACCCCGAATCGGCAAAATATTGAATAGTAGTGCATGCCACAGAAAAAACCATAGTTGGAAGAACCGATGATTTCCCAATTACCGCCCACAACCCCTTCGGCAAACAAATCCACAACCTATTTACATCTTCGAAAAATTTCCGTACATTTGCTTTGTAAGCAGGTATTAAAAAAAACAGTAGTTACGGTTACTTTTTTCAGAAAAACATTGCAAAAATGGAGCTAACCAAAACCTTAAACTGTAAAGTTTCACCACGTTGTTGGGTGTAAAGTTTAAGATTTCCCGACTT
>JBBISE010000047.1:0-19972 GCA_037441445.1 Salinivirgaceae bacterium | reverse complement strand
TTTAAATCAAAGCAAGATTGTTTTAACCAACAACCTTATGAAACTTGACACTTACCTATTCTAAAAAGGAAATTTCCTCGGCACTCAATCCCGTTTCCTTTATTATGTCAGTCATGGGCTCGCCGTACTTTTTCATTTTCAATGCAAGTTTTAGCATGGCTTCCTTTTCGCGGTGTTTGGCTTCTTCCTTTTGCCTTCTTTCTTCTTCTTTTTGTCTTCGTTCTTCTTCTTCCCGTATCCTAGCTTTTTTCAATTGTGGTAAAAACAGTTGTTCCGCTTTGGCAAATCCATCCAGCTCAGCAGTGTCTAAGGAACTTTTAAGGTCGCGATAATATTTTAAACTGTCTTCGTAGGCCTGACGGTCGGTGGGGCTTAGGTTGTGAAACTCGGCAATCTTGAACACTTTTTGGAATATTTTGTCTTTGATCTTCTCAGGTTTGCGGTCGAATCGTTCCATATTTTTTAAAACGTACAGCCATTGATCCAGACGTGTCTCCAGCTGGTCGATGGTCTTGTCGAAGTTGGGAATTTGTACAAAAATATAATTCAACTTGTCATAAAACACCTTTTGTGTGGTTTTGTCGAACAGTTGTACGCGGTTAACAATGGGTTTCAGCTTCTCCTCATCATCAAACGTAAAGTCCAGGACAGCCACGGCGAAGACGGCTTTCAGCTGATAGTCCCACTCTTTCCCTTTAGGAGCTTGTTCCTGAATGGGAAAAGTAGAATAGAAAAGTGTCCGGTCTTTGAAAAATTTCTGTTTGGCCTTTTGCATCTCCACAATGAACTTCTCTCCTTTTTCGTTTTCGCAATAAAGATCAAAAACAACACTCCTATCCAATGTAGATGTTCCCAGATGGTTTGTTTTCTTATAAGTCAGGTTCTTAATCTGTATGTTTTGCTCTAAAAGCAATTGGTTCAGAAAATCAATCAGTAAATCTTTATTGGGCTCCTCACCAAAAATCTTTTTAAACCCAAAATCGGTAAACGGGTTAATGAATATTTTAGGAGCATCCGGATTGTTTTTTTTTGACCTGGCCATGACACGTTCAAATTTCAACAAAAATACGAAATTCCGCCCAAAATGTTTTGTTAATTTTGCAAAAAGCACCGATATTCGCGCTTGAATTTATATTATCATAACATCAAATGAATACGGTGAAACTTCTGTCCGTGATCTTATTTATTTTGTCCATAGGAGAGAATTATTGTGTCGGACAAAGTGCTGATTACAAGTCCCGAAACTTTGGATTGGCTTATCAATTTTCCTACAACAACAATACAGCGCACCATAGAATACCCCTGTATTGGAATCCGAACAGACATCTCTTTTTCCTGGGACCCCAACGCACTTCGGTCATAAAGCCCTTGGGAGATCCCATTGATGATTATGAAAATGAAAGCTATGGGTTGAATGCTGGTTGGCAATACACTTTTAAAGATATTGGCAATAACATGCGCTTGTTTTTCCAATATGAGTTTACCTATTACCAAATAAAGAAAATAGAACATCAACTGGGGCCACCCGTCTCAACCGAACATACCTTAAGTAGATTAGAGAATTCTCTTTCCGCCGGCGTAAGTGTTTGTCTATTTGAGCGATTGTTTTTAAAATCAAATGTGGGATTTGGTTCGGGGAGCGGTTTTTTCCTTTTGCTTGATGACAATGCATTCGTTACAGCCAATGTGGGAATCTACATTTCGGTTTTTTGATACCGCGAATGAAGAACCAGAGTAAGGAAAAGGAGCGGTTCGGATTTTTGCTCAACCACTCCCCGAAATTTCGTATTTTGTTACCAAAAGTGCTGTACTCATTTCCTGGCCATAGGTAGTTTTGTCCTTCGGACACCATCGAAATTGTAAAGAGCACAGGCGACGGCAGCGGCTGTCGGGACCAGCCCAATTTCGCCAATGCCTTTGGCCCCATAAGGACCAACCGGATCGGTTACTTCTACGCCTTTGACTACAATTTCGGGGGTTTCGTGTGCTCGCAGAATTTGTAAATCGCGCATTTTATCGCTTACCAAATAACCATCTTTCATGGGCAGGTCTTCCGTAAGGGCGTATCCCAATCCCATGTGCACGCCGCCATGAATTTGACCTTCGAAAAGCATGGGGTTCATTATTTTACCGGCATCGTGGGCGGCAACTATCTTTTCAATGCTGCCCTTCTCGTCTAAAATACAAAGTTGTGCAGCGTAGCCGTAGGAGTAATGTGTTTTCTGTTCAACGCCGGGCGTTCCCGGTTTGGTTGTCCAGTCGCACACATACTGTCCCCGATAGGTTTTTCCGGCCAGTTTTTCCAGCGAATGGGTTTGTAAATCGGCTTTTAAGGTTTTGCAAGCGTTTATGATGGCTAAACCCAGCAGCGCTGTGCCCCGCGACGAGGTTGTCATTCCGGTTTCAATACCGGCCTCGGTATCTACTTCCACTTCAACGAAGTTGGGATCGATTCCGGTTTCCTGACAAAGCGTTTGCAATGCCATGGAGTGAACGCCTTGTCCCATCTCGGTCCATCCGTGTTTTATAATGACTTTTGTGGATGAAATAATCCCTATAATAACCTTCGATTCGTCAATCATCCCGTTACCTACGCCCGAGTTTTTTATGGCGCAGGCAATTCCGGCAAATTTAGCTTTATAGAAGTCGTCCTTAATGGCTTCCAGACAGGCCTGAATGCCAACGCCATAGACTTTCTGTCCGGTTGACGTTGCCAAACCATCGCGTAAAGCGTTGTCATAACGAATCTTCCACCGATCGAACCCTGCCTGATAGCAAATATCATCAATGCACGATTCCAGGGCAAAGGCAACCTGGTTTGCACCAAAACCCCGCATGGCACCACAAGGGATATTGTTGGTGTACACAGTCTTGGCTTCGATGTCCACGTTGGGGACGTAATATCCCGCGGTGGCATGCCCTGCCACACGTTCCAATACTTTTGTCCCAACGGAGGCATATGCTCCGGTGTCGCCTAAAGCCCTGAGGCGCAAACCAATGAGTTTACCGTTTTTGTCGGCTGCCAACTCCATGTCCATATAAACCGGGTGGCGTTTTGGGTGCATGCGTAGCGATTCAGGCCGGCTTAACGATACTTTAACGGGTGTTTTCAATGTCCAGGCAAACAGGGCGGCATAGCCCTGAACGGTTAAATCCTCTTTTCCTCCAAACCCGCCACCGTTGGGAACCAGAATCACGCGGACTTTTTGTTCCGGCAGGCCCAGGATAGCAGCAATTTGCATCCGGTCAACATAAACACCTTGTCCCTGACTGTGAACAACAATGCCGTCTGCTCTGTCGGGATGGGCCACCGCCGATTCTTTTTCCATGAAGGCGTGTTCAATCCGTTGGGTTTCAAAATGTCCTTGGGCTACAAAATCAGCCTTTTGAAACGCCTCATCGGCATTGCCCACGGTAAATGATGTGGTGCTGAAATTGTTTGGCTTTCCCTGATGTACGGGGGCACCGTCAATGGCCCTGTAAACATCGGTTTCGGGTTTCAGTACTTCGTATTCAATTTCAATTAGCTTTGCTGCTTCGCGGGCAATGGCTTCGGTTTCGCCAACCACTCCCGCTATAACATCGCCAATGAAATGGGTTGTTTCTCCTTCGTCAATCATCACGTACTGGTCTTTGTAAATCAGACCAATTTTGTGATCGCCGGGTATATCCTTTGCCGTAAATATTTTGTGTACTCCCTTAATTTGTAGCGCTTTGGAAATATCAATTTTCTTCACCACGGCTTTCGGGTGATCGCTAAAACGCAGCGCTCCAAACAACATTCCATCGAGGTAGATATCCTCGGTGAATTTTCGTTGCCCAATAGCAGTTTCATATGCCCCGTATTTGGGGTGCGGCACTCCAATCCTGGCGCTGGTTTTGTTCAGTTCAATGGTTTGTTTTGCCCGCAACGCTTCGGCTGTCGATAAAATGGATTCTTCAATTTTTTTGTATCCGGTGCAACGGCAAAGGTGCCCTTTAATGGCTTGCCGCACTTCGTCGATGGTGGGATTGGGATTTTTCTCCAAAAGGATTTTGGTCCGGCTAATAAATCCCGGGATGCAAAATCCACATTGCACTGCCCCCAGGTTGACAAACGTTTTGGCAATGGTGTCGCGGACATATTCCGGAAACCCTTCCATGGTAAACACGTTGGCTCCTTCGAGTTGTGTCATTTTTGTAACACAGGCTAATTTTGCGTTCCCGTCAATTTCGACGGTACAGGCACCACATACGGCTTGTCCCGAGCAACCGTCTTTGGCGGCAGTCAGATGTTTATCGTTTCTTAAAAAATCGAGGAGGGTACGGCTTGCATCGCCGGAATAATTTACCGTTGTTGAATTTAGGGTGAATGTTATCATGATTGTTTCTTTAGTCTTCGATAAAGGCTTTATGCGAATATTCGGCACGGGTAGTCAAAGTTACGCACTTTTTGTCATTTTTTGCCACAAACTTGACTTTTTCTTACGAATTGGCTACCTTTATGTGTGCAATTGATAACCATTAAAACAATAATGCTATGAACCAGTTTACAACTCTTGTCTGTCTGCTGTTGTTTACCGCAGCAACGGCCTTAGCTCAGGTTCCTCATAAATTTTCCTATCAGGCGTCTGTTCGTGGGGAAAATGGAGGTGTTCTTGTAAATTAATCCCTGGAAGTGAAAATTCAGCTTCGTAAAATAACCCCCGACGGATTGGTGGTATATTCCGAGGAGCACCAAACCACATCCAACGCATCGGGAATTATTTCGTTGGTTGTTGGAAACGGAATAGCGCAAACAGGAAACATTACCGAGGTACCATGGAACGAACCGGTTTTCGTTCAGGTTGATATAAAACTTAGTGGCCAAACGGCCTATACCACTATGGGTGTATCCCAAATCCTGGCAGTTCCCTATGCCATTAAATCGGGCGACGCCATTCAAGGTGGGAGCGTGGAAGGAAATACGGCCACCTTTGCGGGAAACCAATGGGCCGGAACCAGTCAGGTAAACCTTTCAACCAACAGGGTTGAAGTAAAAGCGCTGGAGGGGCGCCACCCAAACGAGCCTATTTTTGTTGTAAGAAACCTGAATGGCGAAATTGTTTTTGCGGTCTATGAAACGGGGGTCAGGATCAATATTGACGATAGTGATTCCCGTGCCGAAAAAGGCGGTTTTGCCGTTGGCGGCCTCTCAACCGGAAAATCAGGGAAAGAGGTTACCTATTTTAGCCTCGACCCCGACAGTGTGCGCTTTAATATTTTAGAATCCGACGATCCCACCCGTGCTGAGAAAGGCGGATTCGCTGTAGGTGGACTCTCAACCGGCAAAGAGTTTACGCATGACTACATGAGCATTTCTGTAGATTCTGTGCGGTTTACCATTCTTGAATATAACGACCCTGGTAATCCAAAGGCCTCCAAAGGTGGTTTTGCCGTTGGCGGATTGAGCAATGGGAAGGAAACAACCACATATATTACAACGCACAAAGATAGCACGGTAATTTATACTGACTTGACCACAACAGGAAACGTCAATGTAACCGGGAACATTTACACTGGTGGAGATACAAACAGTCCGCCAATCTGCGATTTTGAAGGAAACGAATATCAAACAGTGAAAATTGGCAACCAAACCTGTATGAAAGAGAATCTACGGACTGTTTATAACAACATGGGGGAATTGTTGGGATACGAAGACGTTTTCTGTTACGACAGCGATTGTGATAATAATGTACAAACATATGGATTGCTCTATTCCTGGAATGTTGTCTCATCGGCAATGCCAATTTGCCCCGATGGTTGGAGCATTCCCGGCGATGGCGACTGGCAAACACTCTTCTCGTTTGTTGGAGGTCAAAACTGGGATTCAAATCCATTGACAGCAGCGCGTGTTATGGAAGCCTCAGGTTTGTGGATATCGCCTGAAATAACGCCCACTAACCAAACCAAATTTTCAGCCCGTCCCGGTGGAAAAGGCGATTTTACCGGCAACAGTTGGGTTTTTGCCGATATGGGGCAAACAGCCTATTTCTGGACTATGTTTTGGTGGATGGGCGGCGTTGGTGCCCTTAAAATTGACGGCAGCAACGGGGTTTCATTCGATAATACATACAATCAGGAAACACCCAATGCCGTTTTTTCGGTACGCTGCGTAAAAAACGAGTGGTAAACTTTCCCCGTTTCAGTAAAAATTAAACCATTGCCGTTGAAACAGTGTCAATTTTTTTGCAACTTTGCAATTCTGCAACTATTGGCAAAAATGAAAATCCGCTTCTTTATCTTTTTTCTGATTTCCGTCACGTTAACATCCTGTTTGGGTAGGATGTTTTCGCAACGGCAACTAAAAAAAGGGAAAGAAGCCATGGCCGCCAGCGACACAGTGAATGCTTTCGATTGGTTTGACAAAGCTGCCCGAGGAAATAAAAAAATGGGCGATGCTTACTATTTCAGAGGCCTTATTTTAGAAAACAGGGGCAAACACGAGGCAGCCCTTGATGATTTTGTCCATGCTTTCGAAAATTCGGAAAACAAAGCATTGTCGGGGTTAGCAGCCGGTCGATTGTTGATTGAAACAGGAAAATATAAAGAAAGCCTCCCTTACCTGGAGAATTCATTTGCTATTGATTCCGCCAACTATCAGACCGGATACTACCTGATGATTGCCCTTATTGCCACCGGAAAATCCGATGATGCCCTCCTTATGTTCGACAAATTTCCCGAAGCCGGGACCAACGGCAGGTTAAATTATGCCAAAGCCCTGGCTTCAGACTCGTTGGGAATATTTGACTATGCCGGGGTTTTCTATCGAACGGCCATTGATTTGGATAAAACAAATCCCAATGCCTATATTGACTACACCCGGCTACTTGTTAAAACGGGAAACGATGCAGCCGCGCTGGCCGTTGCAACCGAGGGAATTTCGCTTTTTAACCATCCCGAGCTGATGAAAATCAGAATGGCTATCTATGCGTCTAAATATCAATGGCATAGTGCTATTTCCGAGGCTACAACACTTTTCAATTTAACCCGTGGCGTAGAATTTATTGAACGGCGGGCCCGCTTTTACCAGTTCCTGGGTTTGTTGAACAACGCTGTAAATGATTATTCTTTTGTCCTTGGCATTGATCCCAACAACACGAATGCCCTTTTTAACCGTGCTGTGGTCAACATGCGCCTGAATAACGAGGAGGCCGTTTTTACCGACATCAACAAATTCCTGAAACTCGAAACAGCCTCAACCCCGTCATGGCAATCGAACAGGGCAAGGGAGATTGTTTCGCTTCTGGGCAAAGAAATTCCACCACCAACACTAACTATTACGCAGCCGGTTGTATTTAATAAACAATTTCTTGGGGTTGATCAAAAAACGGATTCACTCCTGGTTAAAGGAAATTTTGTAGAAAATGCAAAAATAAACTCTCTGACAATCAATGATATTGAATCTAAAAGACATGTTTTCAGCGAACGGATAAAAATTTTTTTACAACAGATTCCCTGGCCACAGGATGATACCGTTCGGGTTGAAGCCGTTGATATGTATGAAAATGTCAGCCAGCTATCTTATCCGTTAATGCTTTACGACAGTGTTGCCCCGGAAATCATGATTTTTAACCCTCTGATTGACACATTAAACGTTGCAAAAGTGGAAAGAAAGGGCCGGTTTTTCAACTTGAAGGTTTTCGCAGCCGATAAAAATTTTATTTCCGAAGTTATTGTAAACGAAATGCTGCTTTATTCAGGCTCCGACAAACGCACTGTTCTGTTAGATACAATGGTGCCTGTGCCGGCCAATAACCGTGTGGTTCTTTCCGTGAAGGACATTTTTAACAATGAATCGAAAAGGGCGTTTATTCTGGAATACAGTACAGAAAATCAACTCATTGCTGACACTAAAGATATTCTTCTCCTGCTTTTCAAAGGCTTTGACAATGGTTTGCAACACGATTCCTTAAAGCACGCTGAACTGGAAGAGACCCTGGCAAAATCGTCCAACCTGGAGATGCGAATCATGGAAAATACCTCGAAAAGGAAGCTCGAGCGTTATTTGATGTTCGATTTGCCAACCTTGGTTGCAGAGAATAAGTACAAAGACCTGATAATTTGGTTTTGCGGAAAAGGAGTCGAGGAGCGCGAAGCCTCATATTGGCTTCCATCCGATGCCGATACTACCCGAAAACAAACCTGGTTTAACCTGTCATTTCTGTCATCGACCACAAAATTAGTAGAGCTGAGCGGTACCCTGATTTATATCACCGGAAATGCTTTCGTGCCCCAGCGCTTAACCGATAAACGTGGAAAACACCAAAACACACAGGCGTTTGTGTTTAAGAATAATCTTCAACCTGGTGATTCCCTGTCGGTTAATTCTCTGCTCGATGCAGCCAGTGCTGAAAAGCAGAAAGTTGACTTTATTGCCCTGCTCGAACAATTGGCAAAGCAACAGCCACAAAACTATACAGCAGGTTGGCTTAAAGACCATTATCGCACTCATTCAATGCCTGTTATCTTGTTTTGGAAACCGTAGTTCCCAATTCTGATTTCTTTATTGTACATTTGCAACCACAGAAAAACTGAAAAATGCCCCAACTCGAGCTGCTTTCCCCTGCCCGCGATGCCCTTACCGCCATTGCCGCCATCAATCACGGCGCCGATGCGGTGTACATGGGTGCTGCCCGGTTTGGAGCCCGTCAACAGGCAGGAAATAGCCTCGAAGAGATTAAACAAGTGGTCGATTACGCTCACATTTTTGGGGCAAAAGTGTATGTTGCCGTAAATACCATTTTCTATGATAATGAGCGTACTGTGGTAGAAAATCTCATTTTCGATCTTTGGAAGCTGGGGGTCGATGCCATCATAATTCAGGACACCGGAATTTTGGAAATGGAGCTGCCGCCCATGCGTTTTCACATGAGCACGCAAGCCAACAACCGCACCTTGGAACAAATTGTTTTTTGGGAAAAGACGGGCTTATCGAGAGTGATTTTGGCACGCGAATTAAGCCTGGCTCAGATTTCCGACATTGGAAAAAAAACATCCATTGAACTCGAGGCTTTTGTCCACGGAGCGTTATGCGTTTCATACAGTGGTAATTGCTACATGAGTTGCGATATCAACAACCGCAGCGCCAACCGCGGAAATTGCGCACAACCCTGCCGTCTGCCTTACGATTTGGTGGACGGTGCCGGAAAAACAGTACAGCAAAACAAGCACTTGCTCTCGCTGGGTGACCTTGATGCCTCATCGGTCCTGGAAAATTTAATCGATGCCGGGATAACTTCATTTAAAATAGAAGGAAGGTTAAAGGATTCCGTTTATGTTAAAAACATCACGGCGCATTATCACGGTTTATTGAATCGGTTTGTGGCAGCAAATCCCGGATACCAAAGAGCATCAAAGGGCCTTTGCTCCATTGGTTTCGAGCCCGACCCTGCACGGAGTTTTAACCGCGGCACATCGGTGTATTTTTACCACGGACGAACCACAGGACTTGTGAACACCAACACCCCAAAATCGTTGGGAAAATGGGTTGGCACAGTGAAAGAAACAGGAAAAGACTGGTTTGCCCTTGAATCCAACGAAACCCTGGCCAATGGCGACGGGATTTGTTTCCAACACAACGAACAGCTTTTGGGTACACAAATTAACGGCAAAACCGCTACGGGATACAAACCTCAAAGCATGGACGGGATTTTTCGGGGTACCGAGCTGTACCGCAATCGCGACCACGAGTTTATTAAACAGGTCGAAAAATCGGACACGCCACGCAAATTACCGGTAAAGGTCTCCGTTTGTTTCAACACACCGGAAATACAAATTCTGGCCGTTTCCGGTTCCGAACATTCAAGTTTACAGGTTGATTTTGGAACCGAAACTGCCCAAAACCAGGAACGGGCAGCTGCAAACTGGAAAACACAACTGTCTAAAACAGGTGATACCTGTTTCGATGTTGCGGGTGTTGAGTTGCAAGGCGATATTTTGCCCCATCTGCCGGTGTCGAAAATTAATGAAATCCGGCGGATTCTGCTGGATAAACTGCAAGAACAACTACAGACCAAACATATTGAAAGCCGCACCGTTTCCGAAATCCGGAACGTGTCGTACCACAGCTCTATTCTCAATTACCAGCACAATGTTGCCAATAGGTTGGCCCGGAATTTCTATTCCAAACGTGGGGTATCGGACATCGGCCAGGCCTTTGAATTGGAAAAGCCTGCCAATAAAGAATACACGGTTATGACTACCCGTTACTGCGTGTTGTTTGAATTGGGGAAGTGTAAGAAATTGATACCCAAAGAACAACAGTTGGCCGAGCCGCTGTTTCTTCTGCACCGTGAAAGAAAATACCGGTTGGAATTCGATTGTAAAGAGTGTCAAATGTTGGTTAAATCAACCCAAAGCTAAACGTGAAAAAGCATTACATATCGCGATTGATTGAGGAGGGCGAGCACCAGCGGCAGGATTTTAAATTTGCCATAAGCGACGCCAAAAAAATTGCCCGTTCGTTGGTGGCCTTTGCCAACACCGACGGTGGCCGCCTGCTGATTGGTGTTAAAGACAACGGCGTTCTTGCCGGAGTTAGGAGCGAGGAGGAGTTGCATATGATTGAGGCTGCCATGCAAATGTACACGCGGCCAAAAATCAAATGCAAAGCCAACAACTGGATTGTGGAAGGCAAAACGGTTGTTGAGGTGATAGTGGAACCCGGAACCAACAAACCATATTCGGCTCCCAACGAGGAAGGAAAATGGATGGTTTACCTACGTCAGAAAGATTCGAACGTACTGGCCAATAAGCTGTTGATTAAAGCATGGCGCAAAAAACGATCGTCAGACGGGTTGTTTATGACACTCGACAAAGAACACAATATTTTAATTGATTTGTTGAACAACCATTCCCAAACATCCATTAACCGATTTTGCAAAGCCGCCGGAATTACGCCCAAACATGCCGAGAAAGTGATTGTTGACCTCATGGTTCTGGATTTGGTTGATTATGAGGTTCAGGATTCGAAAACAGTATATACGTTGAAAAACCAGGAAAAATGAATATTAGCAAAGATATGTCAACCCGTCCCGAGCTGTTGGTGAACGTCAGCCGGGGATCGCTCATTGAAAGTCGCCACTATGGACACATTGCAGTGGTTGACAGCCGTGGTATTTTGCTGGCTGCCGTTGGCGACCCGTTTTATCGCACCTATTTGCGTTCATCGGCAAAGCCATTGCAAACACTGGCCGTGATTCTGAGTGGCGCTGCCGACCATTTTGGCTTCACCGACAGCGAACTGGCTGTGATGTCGGCTTCGCACTATGGCGAAGATTTTCACCAACGCGCTGTCTTGTCGATTCTGGAAAAAGCAGGAAATACCGTCGATGATTTGCTCTGCGGTTCGGTTTTTTCTCTTAATAATGACTACGCACTGAAAATGGCGCTTCAGGGACACCATGAAAGTCCCCTGTTCAGCGACTGTTCGGGCAAACATGCCGGCATGCTTGCCGTATGCAGACACAAAGGGTGGGACACGAAAAATTACAACCATCCCGGACATGAATTGCAGCAATACATATCCGAAATAATTTCGGAAATTTCGGAAACACCAATCAACGAAATTGATATTGCCATTGACGGTTGCGGATCGCCCGTGCACGGCATGCCCCTTTACAACATGGCCAACGCGTTTGCCCGTTTCTCCGCGCCCGAACGTTTACCGGCGCCGTTGGCCGAGGCCTGCACACGTGTTTTCCGGGCCATGGTAAACCACCCCGAAATGGTTTCCGGTACCGGCGGTTTCTGTACCGAGCTGATAAAAAACACGCATGGAAAACTGATAGGAAAAATTGGAGCCGAGGCCGTGTATGTTGTGGGTATAAAAAATCAGCAACTGGGGATTGCCGTAAAACTCGAAGACGGAAACCTATGGCGCATTGCCCCGGCAGTGGTGCATACCCTAAAAGAATTGAAAATTCTGGACGACAACGAATTAGCCGCCCTTCGCTCTTTCCTTGTCATGGAAAACCGCAACAAACACGGTCAGGTAGTGGGCGAAATTTTTCCGGGCTTTGGGTTGTGGTAGTGTGGTTTTTATCGTCCCCTGGAAAACTAGCGGACTTGTGAATCCCCAGGCAATTTATGTTCCAAACGCAAACCAAAAGATTAAACTCTTTTCCCCACAGCTTCCCCATCAGCTTAGTCTGGTGGGGCGACTACTCCTTTAGATTTGCGTATGTAATCAGCTAATTGTATCATAAATTAAATCGAGTTTTTCTGATATTTCCGCATCTATATCAGTAGGTTTCATGAGTTTTATGAGCTCGTAATAATCTCTTTTGTAAAAATCTTGTGCTTTTCCAACTTTTTTATAAAATTCGGCAATTATAATATCTAACCATTCATCTGTCAATTTTGTCTTATTCCACCAATCATGTTTCAAATCTTTTAAATAAATCGGTGGCGTCAAGCCTTCAATTGTTTCCTTCATTATTTTTCGAGTATTCAATAATTCCTCCTGCGTAGAATGCTTAAATCTCTTATACGAAAGAATACTTGCAAGCTCAATAAGTAAATCAGGTTTTGCAAAATAATTCTCCAATTCACGTTTTTTCCAACAAACCATTTTTAGTTTTGGATTATTCTGTAAATTAGGAAGATAATCAAATACAGCAATCCCTTTTAATTCCGGAAATAATTCTTTTAGTGAAGAAAATATATTGATTGCCGTTGTTGGAACGTTATCGGAAGTATATTGAACGTTTGCACTACGAAGGAATGGTAATACTTTATGGTCTAATTTAATGGCAAATTCTTTTAACATTTCTAAATCAGTTGAGCCCTCTAAAAACAAAATGTGTTTTTTTTCTCTGGCTAAATAGTATTTTTCCCAACCTATTTCGGTAAGTGATTTCCTAATTGCCTTTACTGTCTGTGAATTGGTAGATGAGTTTAATTCTATTGCTTTATTTTCTATTAGAGCTATAACTTTAGACGAGTCTGCTGCCTCTGCTAAAACTACTTCCGAATGTGATGCAATAAATAATTGAGAATTAACATCGTTAGCTACTTCACTAATCATTTGGAATACTTGTCTTTGCCTTATAACTTCTAAATGTGCATCGGGTTCATCAAGCAAGAGGATGGTATTAGGATGGGGCTGTCTAAAAAGTCTAAAAAACGGGTCATTGCGAGGAGGAACTACGAATCAACCTTCTGGTTATCAAGCCAAACAGATTGCTTCACTGCGCTTGCAATTATAAACCAGGGACTTTTTAGACAGCCCTATAAAAGTAGAGTTTGTTGAAAACCTCTACCACCTGATGAAATGTCATATTTGATACCACTCTCAATATATTCCAATTGAATCAATCCCGTTGATTTGATAAATTCAGGTTGTTGAAGTTCTACACCAAACATTATTTTGATTGCATTGCATAGTTTTTCCCAATTTTCTTGTGGATTGTAAGTTTCATCTCTATAAGTTTCCGGATATAGAATTTCATAACAAATATTTCTTAGCACTTCGGCTGTTTTTCCTTCACCCAATTTTCTGTCAATGGAACCTTGTGTTAATTTGTCTTCGGTGGTAGAAATTCCGGACATCGGTTGCAGGAAACAAAAATGTAAACCATTATTACTTTCGTAAAGTTCAATCATTTCGTCCAAACCAGATGTAACACGACAAGTGAATGACTCTGCATTCGAAAAGATAAATTCAGTTTTGCATTTCCACTTTTTTCCATTTGTATCACCCTCTAAATCTACAATCAATCTAATATGACTTACGGGTTGGTCTTTTGTTTTTTCTGTTACTTTTTTATCTTTCCACAAAAAGCGAGCATCTGGAATAGGACTATTTAATAAATCTTTACGATTAATAACTACAAATCCTTTTGTATTTAAGTCCCTTTTCCGATAAGCTGCAATATAATTTGTAAGTCCTATCTCCCAAAGGCAAAGTGCCTGAAACAAAGTCGTCTTCCCAGAATTATTTGGTCCAATTACAACTACTGATTGAGAAGTTGAAAAATTAACCTTTTCTAACTTCTTGAAATTAGTTATTGAAATTTTTGTTATCATATTTGAGTTTATTTTATCATACTATTTGAAGTCCAATTACACACAACAATCCAGTTTCTCCACTATTACTCATACTGCTGTTGTAGCGTTACCCGAAAATACTCCGGAAACCCCATCATAACACGAATATATTCAATTTGTACGGTAGCAGGTTATGGAGTTCTCTTTTAATATTTTCCGTGTTTTACATTGTGCACATTTTGTTAAGGTGGCATTTTGCAAAAGTAAAGTTAATCTTTATTTTCAAAAACAGAGATATCTGCATGTGTTTTTTTACCGGTGCAACTAACTAAATACCAACCCCTCAACCCCCGACATAATTATCCGCATTTCCAACACTTCGCGGGTTGTGAAGGCGGCTGGGGCTGAATCGCCCATGTCAATGGTTTTTAGGGTCATGCTGCGCTTGTCGAGTTTGGCGGTAACCGCGCACCCTTCGAATTGAAACTCGTCCTGAAATTCGGTTAACAAACTCAAACAGCCCGCGGTCTTTCTATACAACAGTTTCTTTTGGTCTCTTTCCTCGAAATAAAATCCATCGGGATTTTCGTCAAACGACTGACGCGTCAGATAAACCTTGGGTTTCTCTTTGTAAGGCGCTCCGCCGCTTGGACAGAACGTGTTGCAGTTGCCGCATTCGTTGCAGAAGTTGGCAATGTTCAGTATTTGGTAGGGCTGGGAAATGTCAAAAATACCCACTGTTTTCACGCTGGCCTTGCCATCGGAAAGCAGCGTGGCCTCCTGGACCATGTAGCGTGCAGGTTCCACCTTGTAGGTAACGTTGGCCAGGTTTGGACAAACCGTTGTGCAGATACTGCAATACTCGTCGCACAGCAGGCAACGTGCGGCTTCGGTCATAACATCGGTTTTTGAAAGGGTGTTGGAAACCAATTTGAACGTTTTTCGCTGATCCAATGGCAATTCCTCCACAAGCACCGACGGTTCCTTGCGTGCCCTTTTTGTTGCGTGCCAGACAGGGTTTTTGGGCTCGCGCAGGTTTTCGGGACGCGTACAAAAATCAATGCCTTCGCGGTCGATGATGGTTTGTGCCACCTTGCGCCCGTCGCCAATGGCATTAATGGCCGTTGATGCTCCCCGCAGGGCGTCGCCACCCATAAACACACCTGGAAACTCGGTTTCGAAGGTTCCGGCTTTGGTTGTCAGAATGGTGTTGAATCCGAAGTCGAACGCCAGTTCCTGTCCAATGGCCGGAATAAGAGTGTCAATTTCAAGTTCAAATTCCGATCCGGCTACCCTGACGGGACTACGACGGCCACTGGCATCGCGTTCGCCCAGCTGCATCCGCGAGCACCGCAACGCTGCCACTTTCCCATTTTTAGTAATGACTTTCTCGGGCGCTGTCAGTTCCAAAATGGCGATTCCCTCTTCCAGAACGGCTTTTATCTCGCCCAAATCGGCCGGCATTTCCTTTATGGTACGCCTATAGACAATCGTTACTTTTCCATCGGTACCCACTAGCCGGTGTGCTGTCCGCGCCACGTCCATGGCTGTGTTTCCTCCTCCAATAATGGCTATGTTCTTCCCCGGGCTTGTGGTGTCGCCTTGCTTTACTTTTTCGAGCAGCGCTAAAGGATCAATAACGCCCACAGAATCAAATCTTTCTATGGTTAATGCAGCCGATTTTTGGGCTCCAGCGGCTATGTAAACGTAATCGTGCTCCGATTTAAGTTTGTCAAACATCGTTTTGTTAACAACCGAATTGTAGCGGATTTGAACGCCCAGGGCCTTTATCCGTTCAATATCGTTGGAAATGGCTGTGTTGGTTAACCGGAATTCGGGGATAACACCGGAGATCATGCCTCCGGGCTCGGGCTTACTTTCGTAGATAGTAACTTTAAATCCCGCCAAAGCCAAAAACCAGGCACACGAAAGCCCCGACGGGCCCGCCCCTATGACCGCCACTTTCTTTGGCTTGTCTAAGATGTTAATTTTTAGCGTGTTTAATTGCCGCCGGGCAATGGAATGTTCGGCCACGAATCGTTTTATTTCGCGAATCCTGACAGCACTGTCGTAATTGATGCGGGTACATTTGGTTTGGCACAGGTGATCGCAAATCATGCCCGTGGTTTGCGGAAACGGGTTGGTTTGCAGAATGATATTACCAGCACTGTCGAAATCGCCGGCTCCACTGAAGTGGTTATAGGTGGGAATGTCCTGGTTCGTGGGGCAGGTGTCTTCGCAAGGGGCATAAATGCAATCGAACAAGCCCAGCGGACGCGCTGTTTTTATGCTTGGGTCGCGAAATTCATGACGTTTGTACTCGTTGAGAAACAAAACACGTTGTGCATATTTGTTCAGGTTGCTCACAATAGCCTCCTCAGTGGTTGCCGATTTGCGAACACACGTTTTGTGTATTAGCTGGTTGTTGTCGTTGGCCAAATTTTTGGCAAAACATTTGTGCAAATTGTCAATGTATTGTTTAAGGCGTGTATAGCCGCCTGGTTTCAGTAAATCCGAGCACACGGTTACAGGGCTTACATCGCAGGCAATAAGGTCAGCTATGTTGCTGGCGGTTGCCCCAGCCGAAAAGGAGATATCCAGAGTACCACCAAACTCGGTTTGGAGTTTGGCTGCCACATTCACCGAAATGGGGTGTAGGGCGCGGCCGCTCATGTACATCATGGATTCGTTGGGTGGGAACACATCGCGGTTGTTGATGCTTTCGAGGGTGTTTGTGAGTTTTACGCCAAAATGAACTTTTTTCCGGCGCGCAGCCTCCCATAGATTCCTGATAATTTGTACAGCATCGTCGTATTTTACATCGTGCTCGAAGGCTGCCTCGGGAACGGTGGTTGGGAATCCGTTCTTTTTCAATATCTCCCATACTTTCTCGCGGCCAAGCAAGGTTGGGTTTAGCTTTATGGTTGTGTTTAGTTTCTTTTTGTTTATAAGGTACATCCCAATTTTCTCGATTTCGTCGGGGGGACAGCCGTGCATGGTCGAGAGTGTAACACTGTTGGAAATCCGGCTTCCTATTTTTATTCTGGTGACTTGCGGATAAATTGATTTTACCTCCTCAATGCGCTGTTCAATCAGGTCTTTGGCGTTGTTCATCTTGCGGAAGAAGTACTGAACATTGGGGTTCATTATACCTTCGTAGTTGTATCCAACACTCATATTGAAAATGAAACCAGGCTTCAACCGTACCCCGATATCTAAAAATTCTTTCAGGATGTGAATGGCTACCCATGCGTCAACGTACTGATTTACCGATTCTTTGATTTTCAACTCCTGCGACCATTCGCAATTGTAGCCCTCGTCGTACATATCAATGCAGGGTTTCGACACCTCGAGTTCGTCGAGGGTTTGCACTGTTTTCAGTTCAATGAACCGGGCACCGGTAAGCCATGCCGCCACAATGTTTTGTGAAAGCTGCGTATGCGGCCCGGCTGCTACGCCCAGAGGGCTTTCGAGTGTCTGTCTAAAACGTTCCATCCGGAAGGGATCCCTTCGGAGTGGCTTAAAGAAAAGCGATTCGTGTATTCCAAAGATGGTTTGTGTGCGGTTGTACTCCTTAAAAATCGTTTGTAAAAGCAACGATAAGCTGATGGGGTAAAATTTGTCGGAACTCATAGTATTGTGGTTTAATGAATTAATGTTCGTATTGACAGATGTTAGACTATTAAAAATGTTTTTAACCACATAGGTACACAGGTTTTTGTTTCTATGTATCTATGTGGTTAATCATTATGGCAAATGGGTAAAATACTCATTGACAAAAGTTTTTTGACCTTCTTTAAAAATATTGGCGCATTGGAAATTGATTAAGATGCCCTTTGGGCATTGCAATAGTTTCATATAGGTTAGCAGTTGTGCCTCAAAAGCAGTTGTCATTTCATGCACAGCTTTTAATTCAACAACAATGCAGTTTTCTACAAACAAGTCGCATCTGAAATCTATATCCAACGTGGTTCCTCTGTAAATCACAGGAATTTTCATCTCTGTTAGAAAATTTATTTTCCTATGCCTTAATTCTTCCTTTAAACACGCATGATACACGCTTTCCAACAAACCCCTGCCCATAATTTTGTGCACCTCAATGGCGCTTCCAATTATTTGGCAGGTCAGGTCGTCAAGGTGTTTTTTTGTTATCATGTTTTTGTGTTTTTAACCACATAGGTACACAGGTTTTTGTTTCTATGTATCTATGTGGTTAACAATTTATTATTTTACAATTCAATTATTCCTTGTTTAATGGCATATTTCACCAATTCGACATTGTTTCTGAGGTTTAGTTTTTCAAGGATGTTGGTTTTGTGCGATTCTACGGTACGGGGACTGAGAAACAGGGCATCGGCAACTTCTTTTGAACTCAGGCCATCGGAAAAAAGTTTCACTATCTGAACTTCCCGTTCCGTCAGTCCGCTTTCTTTGCCCTTTTCTCCTATCGACTTAACGTGCTGGATGTAGCTTTTGTAAATTATTTTGGTCAGTTTTTCGCCAAAATATCCTTCGCCACGGTGAACTGAAACAATGGCTTCAATAAACTCCTCTTTCAAGGTGTCTTTGTTCAGAAATCCCGAGGCGCCCCCCTTAATGGTGTCTAAAATGCTCTGCTCATCGGTGTTGGCAGTAAGAATCAGTATTTTAGTTCCCGGATTCTTATCCATCAACTCTTTTGTAATTTCCACCCCCGATTTTCCGGGAAGGGAAATGTCTAACACAATGACATCGGGTTGTTTGTCGCGCAGTTGTTCGTCAAGTTCGGAACAGTTGGCAGCCTCGCCAATTATTTTTATGTCCTTGTTGCACAACAGCATTGCCTTTATACCATCGCGGACCTTCTGGTGGTCGTCAACAACGACAAGGGTTATAGGGCTCATTTGGTTTCGATTTTAGTTGCTTGTTTCGGTTTTACCTGGCAATTTAAACATAAATTTTGAACCTGAGCCTTGTTTACTCTCAACCCCCATTTTTCCGCCCATTTTTTCGACCATTTCGTGGCACAGGATACGCCCCATGCCGGTGCCTTTATTTTGGTGCGACCCAATGGAACGAACATCCACATCAATCCGAAACAGTTTTTCAATATCGGATGGCGACATCCCAATTCCCTGATCGGTAACGGAAAATTCAATGTAGCCGTCTTTTTGTTGGCTTTCTATTCGTATTTCGCTGCCTGCGGGAGAGAATTTAATGGCATTGGTCATTAAATTGTTAAAAACAACCGACAGGTACGATTTGTCGGCCAGTACCTGAAAGCTTGTTTGAATGTTGTTCGAAACTCTTACCTCTTTTTGTTGAGCCTGGGTCGAAAGGAATTGAACCACTTCGCCAACGATAGGAGCCGGATTCAGCATTTCCATTTTCACGGTTCCCGATTTCTTTTGAACAGTGGCCCATTCCAGCAAATTTCGGAGCAGTTGGTAGGTCGATTTTGCCGATTGGTGCATTCGCGAAACCAATTCTTTCCGTTCCTGTTCATCAATATCATCGTAATTGTGTTGAAGGGCTTTGGCTATGTTGGCGAAAGCAGAAAGCGGGTTTTTAAGGTCGTGTGCCAAAATGGAAATAAACCGATCTTTGGTGTGGTTTAAGGTGTTAAGTTGTTCGTTTTTAAACTGTAGCAAAAAACCTGTTTTGCGTTTGTTCCGGTAAAGAACCAGCAAAATAATGGCAACCGACAACATGGCCAGGGCCAAAGCAAGGTAAAGCCATTGCTGCTTGCGGGTGCTTTGTAATTCAATTTCCTGAATTTTGCGATGTTGGTTAAGCAGTTTAATTTCATTGTCTTTCTTTTCGGTTTCGTACAAAACCTGAAATTCGTTCAGTGCTTTTTGGCTTTGTTCTGAGAAAATCGTATCGCGGAGATTAGCGTATTTCTCAAGATAAACAAGAGCTTGTTGGCCCAACTTGCAGCCCCCAACCCCAAAAATCATTATTTTAACGTGCATTGAAACAT
>JBBISE010000046.1:0-21480 GCA_037441445.1 Salinivirgaceae bacterium | reverse complement strand
CAATTAATTGCATGATAAACAAGAAATTTATTATCAATATTCTTGGGATTTTGCTCATTGTAGAGTCCCTGTTCTTGTTTTTATCGGCATTGGTGTCACACATATTCAAAGATAATGAATTACAAGCATTTATATTAAGTGGTAGCATAGCATTTCTTTCCGGGTCTTTTGCATTTTTTTCCACCCGAAAATGCCAGAGAATAGTACATAAACGAGAAGGTTATATAATTGTGTTTCTTGTTTGGCTTGTATTTGCCGCTTTTGGCTGCCTACCCTATGTTTTCAGTCATCATGTAACTGATTTTACCGATGCGTTCTTCGAAACCATGAGTGGTTTTACCACCACGGGCATTTCCATTTTTGCAGACGTAGAATCCCTTCCCCATGGATTGCTCTTCTGGCGTTCCATGACCCAATGGATTGGAGGAATGGGAATTATTGTGCTAAGTTTGGCCATACTTCCTTTTCTAAACATTGGTGGAATGCAGTTGTTTGCCGCCGAAGTCCCCGGAGTGACCTATATTAAGTTAACCCCAAAACTGAACGGAACAGCCATTCGGTTGTGGCTTATTTATCTGTTCTTTACATTTTTTGAGGCGGTTTTACTAAAATTATCCGGGATGGAAACTTTCGATGCTATTTGCCATTCACTCACAACTATGGCCACCGGTGGATTTAGTACAAAAAATGACAACATCGCCCATTATTCATCTCCGCAGATTCAATATATTATTGTAGCTTTCATGTTCCTTTCGGGGATTAACCACACTCTGCTTTACTACACGTTAACCTTTAAATTCTCGAAATTGCAACGAAACGAGGAATTCTTTTACTACATTGTCTTTGTTATTCTTTTTTCGTTCATTATTTTCGTATCCATGCTCCCTTTCTCCAAAAATATCGAAGAAACTTTTCGTCACGCACTTTTCAATACAGTGTCCGTTATAACCACGACCGGATTTTTGACAGCCAATTTCCAATTATGGCCTCTTTTTGCAATAAACTTGATTTTCATTATCCTTTTCATTGGAGGCTCTACCGGATCGACGGGTGGCGGGCTGAAAGTAATGCGTATTGTTGTTATTCTTAAAAACGTGTATTACGAGCTGCGACGGATAATCCATCCCCGAGCCGTTATTCCTTTAAGAATCAATAAGAAATCAGTTTCAACCCATATTGTATCGAATGTTCTTGTTTTCGTTTCGGTTTACATTCTGATTTTTGCAATTGGAACCATCGTCCTCACATTTCTGGGGTTCGATTTCGAGTCTGCCATTGGGGCTTCCCTTACTTCAATCAGCAACGCCGGACCTGGTTTTGGGGCTGTAACAAATCCTACAAGTTATGCCCATGTTCCCGATGCAGCAAAATGGGTGCTTTCGGCACTCATGCTGGTTGGCCGACTTGAAATATTTACTGTTTTGGCACTTTTAACACCGCAGTTTTGGAAAAAATAGGGTTCGCTTGGGGAAGAAACTAATTCTTGTCCAAAAACTCAAACGTTGAATCGCCATTTTCCTATTCAGAGACCACCTTCATTCCCGCCGAATGCGCCCCAAATTCCGGCGCATACAACGATTGTACAGCAGCCGGAGCGGAACGGTATTCGCCCGGGCGTAACACGTAAAGGTCAAATTCAATGACGGTTACTCCCTGTTGCAGGCGATAGAAGAAAAACTCGGCGCGGTTGTCGTAGTTTTGAATATAATAGCTTTGCCCACCTTTCCACTGAAAACCACTCATTTGCTCAACCTGCTCAAAGCAAGTAGCAAAGGGAAGTTGCGCCACAACATACTCCAGCTCGCGGTCGGCTGTCAACGTCAGGCGCACCCGCACCTTCTGTCCTTGCTTGATTTTCGACTCCTCGGCCTTTGTCAGCGTGGTTTCTTCGCCGTTTTGGGTAAATGTAAAATAGTGTGTGCTTATGGTTAGATTTTGTTGCCATGGCTTTATATTTTCAAAACTTTCGTAAAATTGGGCGTACAATCCGCCGTAAACGGGATTCGAGTTGGGATTGGCAATGGACACAGCGTTGATATTTTGCGGAATTTTCTCGCCCTCAAACGTTGTCTTGAAATATCCGGTTCCCGCATGTTGATTATAATCAGAGCTAAGGATTTTCAAATCGGAAAGCGTGATGGTAACCGCTCCGTTGTTTTCTAACCAGTTGCGTCCTCCGGAAACCAACGCATACACGGCTTCGGCGGTCGATGAACCGTTGTTCCAGCGATGCGTGCGCTTGTGCTGTATCAGCCAGATTTTCATGGCATCGACCTTCTCGGTAGGGGCTTGTATCAGGCTGTAAAATTCCATTATACGCACTTGGGTGGTAATGGGAGCTTGGTACCATTCCCATCCCTGGATGTTCTGGCGCCAGAAAATCCCTTTCCCGGGATGAATGGTTGCGCTGCCTTCCAATCCTTTATAAATTTTAGTGGCCAGTTTGATATCGCCAGTCGAGCGGGCCAAAATTCCTAAAACGGCTTGTCCGTAAAGGTTGTAATTCATGGCGTGCATTTGTGCATGACGGAAATAAAATTTCTCGGCTGCCGAAGTTGGCCGAAAGTTGCTGTTTACCTGATTTTTAACATAAAGATGGCGTATCGTATGGTAGGGCGACATATATTTCGATGTGTCTGTTTTTGAACGCAGTAACTGTTCGTAATCGTGGTCGAGTTCGCTGTCGAGGAAATGAAGGGCGTTGTCGGCAATGATTTTCAAATCAGGTTGTTGGTTGAAAATCTCGGGATTGATTTTGTTCAGTCGGCCAATAAGTTCAACCACATAGAGCGTAATGTATTGACTGGGCTGCCATCCCGGAACCCACGAAAATCCTCCCGATGATGTTTGCAACTTTTTCAGGTTTTCAATGGATGAGGTCGTTAAATCCTGAATTTTGTTTTTGTCAAGAAAAAGGGCAACTTTTCGCTGTTGTTCCTTTTCGTCCAAGGCATCGTTATACCAGGGAGTTTTTTCGATATCCGTCATTTTTAACTCTTTGTTTGTCAGTAGTTTTGATTGCAAGGCGTCGGGTTGTACCTTTTGCCAGATGTCCAGGGTTTTGCGAATGACAGGGTACTTGGCGGCCAAAAAATCACCGGTTTGAATGCCAAAAATGGATTCAATCAAAGCCAGTGGCGAGTTCGGGTGTGGATTGTCAAAGAACGGTAACGATTGAATGGCGTACCACGTGGGGTTTGTGGACATTTCCAAGGTGAGTTTCAGGTTGCTTTCGGGCGTCACATCGGTGCGCATCATGCCTTCGAACGAATATTCGGTGGTTGTGTTTGGTTTTCCCCACAGCGCCAAAGCGTTGGTAACGTATTGGCGGTCGGGCCAAACGGGAATAATTTTTTCTTCGCCGTCGGTAAAAGTCCCGGCAGTGGCAAACATGCGGGCTGTGATGAAACCGGGCTTCGATGGTACACGGAATGCAGCCCTGAAGGCGGCTTCCTCGCCCGGTTTAAGAGTTATCTGTTTCGAGGACAGCATTATGGCAAGTTTCTCGTTACCCCAACTGTTTTCCACTTCAGCTCCGGGTTTGATTGTCAGAACCGAATCGGTTTGATTGAAAACCGAGGCGTTGATAACCAAACTGTCGCCCGTGTAAGCAAAACGCGGGAAAATGGGCATTACCATCAGTGGTTTTTTGGTCTGTACGGTTGCTTCGAAATAACCGTTCGCCAGGTTTTTTTCGTGGGCAAAAAGTTGCAGCTTCCAGCTTGTCAAGGCGTCCGGAACATCGAATTTTACCACAAATGCGCCTTTTTCGTTGTGTTGCAAGGCAGGATAAAAGAAAGCGGTTTCGTTGAAATTGGAGCGGAGTTGGGGAACTTCTTGCTTCGGTTCTGTTGTACTGTTTTCTTTCGGCAGTGGAGGAACATCAATACTTTCTGCTCTTTCTGTTATCGGCATGTCTGCTGCCATATCTTGCATCATTGTCGGAGCAGGAACTCCCTCTGCTTCCATTGTCCGGGTGCTTTTTTGCATCCCTTTAGTCATAAAAAAGATACCGTCCCCAAAATTTCGCCCATAATCAAGACTTGTCATGCCCAAAAAGTCCCAGTGGATGCGTGTGGGCTCAACAAGCGAGAAGAGCTGGCCCGATACACTGCCCGACAACAAACGATTCGAACCGGAAGAAAATCCTGTTGTATTGCGCGTTGGATAATGGATTGGCAACGAGCGGTTTCCAGTGGGAGCAAAAACATCGAGACTTTTGTCGTACATCGAGGCCAGAATTTCTGCATCAAACTTCCTTTTGTCGGGCGCAGATAGCCGGAAAGTCCACTCCTCGCGTGTTCCGGGCACCGTTTGGTTTCGCAGGGAAAGGGTTTCCACCGTCAGCTGTTTACTCCAACGTTCTACGCTGATATCCAGATGTTTCGTTCTGATTTCGCCACCAAAGGCAACAACAGCGTTAATGTATATTTTCCCTTCGTGCTCCGCTCCGACTGGAATTTTCACCGCGTGTTTTCCGGTTTTCAACACCATGCTTTTCTGTTCCCATGTTTTATTTCCTGCTGATATTCCATACCACAATTGCGCATTTTCGACCGACGAAGCAAAAACTACCGTAACTTCCTGCCCCGCCGTTGCCCGGGTTGTGTTGGAGTAAACATCCAGTATTTCAGGGAAATCGAGTTTCGTTTTGTTCGCATCCATAACCCTGAAATGTTTTACGTCGGATTTTCCATTAATTTCCAGCGTAATCCGATAAACTCCCTCGCTTAGTTTAGAGGCTAATTCGGCGGGGAAAAGCGCCTTTGCCGATTCCCCAGAATAGGACCAAACCCTTTCGGTTGCAGCAAAATTCTCTTCGCTGAGCTCGCTCGAATATTCCAACATGGGCATAAGCTTTTGCCATTCAGTTGGAGTAACGGTATGTTTATCAGGTTTTGGAAGATTTGACGCTACCATTATATTCTTCGGTGCACTCAATCGTTCCAGGTGAATACTAACGGTTTCGGTGCATGTTCCTCCGTTTTCTTGATTGATGGAAATGGCTGGAAGTTTCTCTCCCTTTATCAATTTGCTTTTGTCTATTGAAAGTGCATACGGGTTGGAAGAAACCGTGAACTGGTGTTCAAAATCGCGGCTTTCTCCGGCTGGGGTTGTTACGGTTAGCTTTATTCTATAATTCTGGTATTCAATATTTTTATTGGTTTTAAACCGTATCCTGAGTTTCCCATCCGCGTCGGTTCCGGCATCAATAACCTCCACTGTTTTACTACTTTGCGGAAGCCACCACACGCGCCACGACGAGAACGTAACCTCACCTTTGACGTTTAGCTGATTAAGTTTAACTCCGCTAAACGTACTGGCAACCAAATCAATAACAGCTTCTTCGCCTGGAAGAACCGGCTTTTGGGGGTTAATAAATTCGGCATCGAACGTATATCGACGGTACGATTCCACGCGTAGCGACAAATTTCCGTGCTGTGTGTTTAAGGAAAGATATCCCGGCTTTATGCTCTCTGGTAAAGGAATAGTCAGGCTGAACGAGCCAAAATCATTAGTAACCGCCTCGTATTGACCAATTTCGGTATAATTGTCATCGCGTGCCGATAGTTTAATGGTTGTTTTGGGAACTACGGTCCAGGTTTCGCCATTTCCCTTGTAACAAATTCCCTTTACACGAACTGTTTGCCCAGGCCGATAAATAGCCCGGTCGGCAAAAAGCTCCACACGATTGATTTGGTGTTGATTTCCCTGGTGATTGTATGCCATGTAGAGGTTTTGCCACAATGTGTCAGTTCCATTAACTACTCTTATTACTCTTGCCTCGGACAAGGATTTTGATGGAATGGTCGCCTTTCCATTGGTAATGGTAAATTTACCCAGACTTTCGCTAGAAAATCCCCTGTCGCGGCGGCCATAACGGAATTTTAGCAGCTCTGCTTCGGCACGAGACAACGGTTTTCCGCTGAAACGGTCCACAACCCAAAGCGTGGCATTGCTATCGTCGGCCTGTTCGGAAAACAGATTCATAGCAGTTACGCAGAAGTGAGCATAGGCTGGGGACTTTTCCAATTCTCCTTCGGTAATAGCCTCAAGAATATACGATCCGATTTGCCCAAAGGGAATGACCAAGGTGGTTGTGTGCTGGTAAAAATCGTCGGTTTTGGGTAAGTCAAACCATGCTTCATAAACTGGGGTTCCGGTTTTAATCCTCTGATAATCGGGGCTGTTTACAATTTCTTGTCCGGAAACCGGCTTCAGCACTATTTTAACTTTCGAAATGTTGGCATAACTAACGCTCACAGCCACATTTTTACCGGCTGTCTGGAATTGTGCTACTGAAACGGCAAGTTGCTGAAGTTCTATTTCTTGTATTAACATTTTAGCTTGCTTGGCCGCGAAACTTTCCGGGTAACTTTTGCTGATGTGTTGTGCCGTTTCCCATGATTTTTGCAACATGGGATATAAATCCCGAGTGGTGTTGTCGAGCGCTTTATACCTGTCAGACAAGAGTTTATAGTGCCTGGCCAACGAAAATTGAATGTCAGCACAAAAGGAAGCAGATTGGTATTTTTTTATTAAGTTGCTTAATGTGTTTTCATACATGGCCATTTTTTCGAGATGGTTATTCCGGCTGTGAAGCCAGGTAAGCCTTTCAAGCTCAATAAAGCCAGCTATGTCAGGGTTTCCCTGATTGGCAGTAAACCAGGCAGCGTACCATTGTAAAATTTTTCGAACAACAACAGAGTTTGCTGTTGTGTCTTGTATATTAGCAAGTTGTTTTTCTTCGAACTCGTAATTCCCGGTGTCGAACCGCGAAAGAAGGACAACACCCTGAAAGTAAAGTTGATCGGCAAAGGTTGGAAAATAATTCAAGTAATAGTCATCGCCTGTAAAAAATTCTTTGTAAACGGACAGGCTTTCGGAGGCCTTGGAAGCCAGGGTTATGGCCATTTCCAGCGACTGGGTTACTTTTTGCTGAAAATCGTGTCGGCTCATTTCCTCGAGATGTTTATTTTCCATTCCGTCATCGGGCTTTGGGTCGATATTCCATTTGTTCGAGCTATAATGGTTTGCCACTAAGTTGGCTTCCAGAAATTTTATGACCGGCAGGGCTCCTTGAGGCGCTCTTGACGTGTAAAATTGCAGCGAATCGTATATTTCACCGGCACCTAATTCATTGATTTGGGGCAAAAACTTCAGCTTTTGAATAGCAGCCCACGAGAAATCGAGTGGATTTTTGGCGTGTTCGGCGGCTAACATCACAGAATCGGCAAGCTGCAGGGCTTCCCGAACCTGATTTTTTTCCTCCAATTCTTTCGCTTTTTTGCGGAAATCGGGTTGTGCCTGTGAATTGGCAATTGCTAAAAGGCTGGCAACGAGGATGCAAAGTTTTTTCATAAATCCGGGATTTTAACATGAATACGCTGGTAAAGATACGGCAAAACAGAATAAATAAGGTGCCGGATTGATTTCCTTTTTGTACTTCGCAAAATGTGAATTACAAAATGTGAAATTATTTAGGGAACGCAAATCTCCTATAAAACACCCGCTTTTATATTTTGCCATTTTATAATTTGCTTGTTGGTGTGTTTATGCCGACAACGTAACCGTTTTTCTATACCTTTACATAAGGTCTGCTCTATATTTTTTTATTCTACTCTTATTTATGTACTTATAATGTGTCTTTACACTCTTCAATGCAAGGAATTTCAACATAGCAACAATAAAGCCGTGCATTTGCAATCTTTTTAACTAGAACAAAAAGATACAAAAAATTAAGACAAAACCAGGCGATCTTCCTCTTTCTGTCAATCAAGAAGGGTCATGACAACGTATGCCAAAATTAAACCACAAGAGAGGTTTATAACTTTGGCTAGGCCGCTGAAAGTTTCATTTTGGTAATACAAGCGCCCTTGTTCATGGCTCTAATAGGTTTATCATTTCCATGCCGGCAACTATTTTGTCAGGCCACCGCGCATCGGGCATTCGCAGCCCGTGTGACCTCAGGTTTTGTTTACCCAAAAAGTATGTGACAGCAATAAGTGAAATTTGTTTTGACTCTTTCAGCCGGCCAAAACTAAAATGCTACAATCGTTACAAGGAAAATGGAGTGAGAAAGAAAAAAATGTCCTTTCTTAATTTGCCACCTTACTAAAATGCAGCAGAAAGAACAAAAAAAAGTCGCCTTTTAAGCGACTTTTTTTTGATTTCTTTGAATCCTATCTACTCTGTTTCTTTTTCAGTCGGAACTGGAAGGGTTGGTTGAGTAGTTGGGTTTGTGGTTTGAATGCTTTGTACTTTTTCTTCGATGGCTGACTTTTGAATTGTTTCACCCTTTGGCATTGCATAAACAGCCAAAATACACAAAACAAAAAATACTGAGGCTAACGTCCACGTAGCTTTTTCCAGAAAGTCGGCAGTTTTGCGGACACCCATGGTTTGGGTATTTCCGGTAAAATTTGCTGCCAAACCACCGCCTTTTGAGTTCTGAACCAGCACGATAAGGATTAGCAAAACACACACTATGAAGATAAGTACTGTTACAAAAATGTACATGATTCTGTGCTTTTATTGGTTTTTATTAATGATTTGATTTACTTTTTCGATTTGAGATGCAAAGTAACTACTTTTTTCGGGATATTTCAAACTTAATTTTAAATAAATAGCAATCGCCTTGTCAAATAATTTCTGTTTGACATAAATATTAGCCAATGATTCTGTTAAGAACTCATATTTCTCGGTTACTGAATCTTTACTTATGTCTATTTGCGGCGAGACTTCAAGGGTTGGCTTGGGCACAATGCGAGGTTTTTCCTGGATAAATTTGTCTATCAACGTCAATTGTTGTGACTTATCAACCTGAGGCTTACGCACTTCGTTTGGCTCAATAGCTTGTCTGTCAGGCTTTTGTTCAAGTTCTTTAAGAATATCCGGATAATAGGTTGTGCGTAAATCTAAAGCTGAACCAGGTTTAGATTCGCTCTCCAATGCTGATCTGTCAATTTTATTTGATATTTCGAAATCGAAAATCAACATGTCGTGCTCTTTTATAAAAGCCTCAATTTCAGAAATCTTCAGCTTTGCCTCAATTTCTTCCCCCATAGATTTACTTTCAACATTAACCGTGTTGGCCTCTATTGGGTGTAGAGGGGTAGAATCCTGATAATGAGATTTTTCTTGTAGAATATCGATTGTCTGATGCAATGTTTCATACAGTTTTTCTCTGTCGGGCAAATGTACCGCGGCCAGATGCAAGCGATTCCTGAAACGTATATCATGATTAGCATGAAGGGATTTTGCCATTAACAAATGTGCTGCCTGAAACCATGGGTATTCAGCCAGCAGGGCGTCAACTTCAGATGCAGCAACGAGATGCGAACTTTCGTTGCTTTGCAATGAGTTGTAGAAATGGACGGCCTTCATTGATAGTATTTTAGCGTGTTTGTAAAGGCATTCTTTACCAATTAACCAAGGCTTTGTTAAAAATGTCCGTAACCAATTTATCAACAATTAACTCCGTAAGTGACTGTTCTACAGCTGTTAAATCCAAACCCGTGTCAAAATCCTCGTACTGCGAAAAATTGGAATCAAAACTCGCCTCCGGTTGAAAACGATTCTGGAATTTCACTTTTATGGAGATAGTTAGACGGTTTTTGGCAGCAACGGTTGTTTCACCTCCTTGCAGTGCCACCGGCGCAATATGATAACCCGTTATTACGCCTTCAAAAGCCATATCACCGTCAAATTTCTCGGCTACCAACGATGTAGAGGACATGATTTGATCATAGAGTTTCTCTGTCATTAAGGAAGCCAATTGTGGATTCACGGTAGGAGCCATGTTTACAAATGTCTTTATTGAAAAGGTTTTGGCCTGAATGGGAATGGAAGCTCCAGTGAAGGAATAGTTTACTGAACAGCCTGTAGTTGCTGTTATAAAAAGAAGGACAATATATAGGGCGGTGTTTGTTTTAATCAATTTCATATTCCTTGATTTTTCGGTATAAAGTCCTTTCTGAAATGCCAAGTTCTTCGGCGGCCTGTTTTCTTTTTCCGTTAAATTTTTCCAGTGCCCGTATAATCAACTCTTTCTCCTTTGCAATTAACGAGAACGATTCTTCCTCAATCTCCTGCGTATCTTCAATTATTGTTTGTTTTCCCATGCTTGGTTCCGGCTGAACAAACGGTTTAAAAACAGGCGTTTCTATGGGTTTTGCCGGCAGATTAGGGCTTTTTGTCTCTATTATTTCTGAATTAGCGACAAAGGTTGGAGCTGTCACGGGCTCATTATTGTCAAGAATGGAATAAACCATTTGTCTGAGTTCGTGAATTTCTTTTCGCATATCGAAAAGGATTTTGAACAGAATTTCGCGCTCGGTATGCGATTCGGTTTCCTTTCCGTGCATACTTAAGGTGGGAAGGCTGGTCAGGTTTATTTCCGGCAAATAATTCCCCAATTTATCGGGCGTAATGAGTCTGTCCTTTTCGATGATAGACATTTGCTCGACTACGTTTTTTAACTGCCTGATGTTTCCTGGCCAACGATAATTTTCAACTACCTGCAGGGCTTCGGGCGATAACCTGACGGGCTCGAACTTGTATTTTTCGGCACTATCGCTGGCAAAACGGGTAAACAGTGCATAAATGTCTTCCTTGCGTTCACGAAGGGCAGGAAGTTTAATGGGTACGGTATTGAGCCTGTAAAATAAATCCTCACGAAACCGTCCCTGCTGAATGGCTTTCTCAAGGTTTACGTTGGTTGCGGCAACAATCCGCGTGTTGGTTTTTTGCACTTTTGAAGAACCCACCCGAATGTATTCCCCGGTTTCCAGTATCCGAAGTAACCTTACCTGTGTTTGCAGAGGCAATTCCCCAACCTCGTCAAGAAAAATGGTGCCGCCGTCGGCTACTTCAAAATACCCCTTTCGTGTGTCAACAGCGCCTGTAAATGCGCCTTTTTCGTGACCAAAAAGTTCGGAATCTATGGTTCCCTCGGGAATTGCTCCACAGTTTACGGCAATGTATTGCTGGTGTTTTCTTATGCTATATTGATGGATTATTTTTGGGAAGGTTTCTTTTCCTGTACCGCTCTCCCCAACAATCAAAACAGACATATCGGTAGGTGCAACTTGCAAGGCTGTCATAATTGCACGGTCAATCCCGGGGCTGTTTCCCACAAGTCCGAAACGTTGTTTGACACTAAATAATTCTTGACTCATAACATGATAATTCTACAACTGACAAAATTACATATTTTCCGCCAAACCACCAAGGTGAATGAGCGGGTTGTCCGGAGAATGAATATCGAACAAGGAATCCCGATTTTTTTTGATTTTTGAAGTATGAGGGGCAGGGATTGGGCGGATAATCTCCGATAATTTTCTGTGTGCCTATGTGGTTCAAGGTTAGTCGCAAGTCGCAAGTAGTTAGTCGCAAGTGAAAAGCGCAACCATGCGGAACTTAGTAAGTTCATTCAACCTCATATCTTTGAGTAGCTTCGTATTCTCCATGCCTACGTGGCCTAAAGGGGTCTGGGTTTTAGGATAAACCTATGTGCCTATGTGTTTTAGAATATCGAACAAGGAATCACGAATTTTGATTTTAGAAGTGGTGGGGGAACACGGATTGGGCGGATTTATGACTTATGTGCTTATAAAACAATATATTGTATTCCTTATTTCTTTATCCCTGGAATTCGACTCCCAGGATTTCGGCAAACTTTTTCCCGATAACCGGGGCGTTTTTCCTGTCAATATCAATCAAAGGGATTGAAAGTATTTTTATTTTCTTTGAATGGATGGTTTCAACATAATGAAAAACGCCGCCACCTCGGCCTTTTATTATTTTTAACGTTATTTTTTGAATTTCACGCTTGTCAATATGTTCTGTAATAAAAGGTTGCAGAAGCGAACTTTTCTGTACCGTAACCCCCCATGTGTTCACTCGCAACCGGACAATATATTTTATAAAGGCATAAATTGCTGCTGTCACAAATAAGGATATGCCCAATGCAAGTCCAATAAAGCGTTCCTCGCCGTGATTCATAATAGACATGCTGACAATGGCAGCAAATACGAAAAAGATGGGGAAAACCTTGTAATTGAAGGCCATGAATTTGCGTCTTACAGAATTCAATTCAAGAACAATTTCCGATTCCGTCTCCGTGATAGGTTTGTAGGGAGAATAGAGATTTTCCATAGTAGGTTGTTTTTGGGGTTTACAAAGGCACTTATTTCAACAAAGGTACAAATTTATATAGAAAAAGGCTGCCCGCATAGCAGACAGCCCTTGATGTGTATATGAAGTTTAACGAAAAACGGACGTTTACATCATGTCCATTCCGCCGCCCATGCCGGGTCCCATAGGGGGCATTGCCGGTTTGTCTTCTTTTTCTTCCACAATAACACATTCGGTTGTAAGGAACATTCCGGCAACGGAAGCCGCATTTTCCAATGCAACACGGGTTACTTTGGTTGGGTCAATAACACCGGCTTTCAGCAGGTTTTGGAATTCATCGATGCGCGCGTTGTAGCCAAAATCGTCTTTTCCTTCTTTTACTTTTTGAACAATAACGGCTCCTTCAACACCAGCATTTGCAACTATTTGACGTAGTGGCTCTTCGATGGCGCGACGAACGATTCCAATTCCGGTGGTTTCATCAATGTTGTCGCCTTTCAAGCCTTCAAGGTCTTTGATAGCACGGATATAGGCAGTTCCACCTCCGGGTACAATTCCTTCTTCCACAGCTGCGCGGGTTGCATGCAAAGCATCGTCAACACGGTCTTTTTTCTCTTTCATTTCCACCTCACTGGCAGCACCAACATAGAGAACGGCCACACCACCGGCCAATTTTGCCAAACGCTCCTGTAGTTTTTCGCGATCGTAGTCAGATGTGGTGGTTTCCATTTGTTTGCGGATTTGAGTAACGCGGGCTTGAATTTGCTCTTTTTCTCCGGCACCGTTAACAATGGTTGTATTTTCTTTGTTTACCGTGATTTTTTCAGCTTTACCCAACATACTGATGTTGGTATTTTCGAGTTTCATTCCTTTCTCGTCGCTGATTACAACACCTCCGGTAAGGATAGCGATATCTTCGAGCATTTCTTTACGGCGGTCTCCAAAACCAGGGGCTTTAACAGCAGCCACTTTCAGTGCTCCACGAATGCGGTTTACAACCAAAGTAGCAAGGGCTTCGCCGTCAACATCTTCGGCAATAATCAGCAATGGGCGGCCATTTTGCGCAACGGGTTCCAAAATGGGGAGTAGGTCTTTCATGGTGCTGATTTTCTTGTCGTAAATCAGAATCCATGGATTGTCGAGGCTAGCTTCCATTTTTTCGGCGTTGGTAATAAAGTAGGGAGAAATGTAACCGCGGTCGAATTGCATTCCTTCCACTGTTTTTACTTCAGTGTCGGTGCCTTTGGCTTCCTCGACGGTAATAACACCTTCGCGGCCAACTTTGCCCATAGCTTCGGCTATCAATTCACCAATTTTTTCGTCGTTGTTTGCTGATATTTTGGCAACTTGCTTGATTTTTTCGTTGTCATCGCCCACTTCCTGCGACATAGTTTTAAGTTTGTCAACAACAACTTTAACAGCTTTGTCAATTCCACGTTTCAAATCCATTGGGTTAGCCCCGGCAGTCACGTTTTTCAAACCCTCGTTAATCATTGATTGTGCCAATACGGTTGCAGTTGTAGTGCCATCACCGGCATCGTCGGCGGTTTTCGAGGCTACTTCTTTTACCATTTGAGCGCCAATGTTGGCAATGGGGTCTTTCAGTTCAATTTCTTTGGCTACGGTAACACCATCTTTGGTAATCTGGGGTGCGCCAAATTTTTTCTCAATAACCACGTTGCGACCTTTGGGGCCAAGGGTTACTTTAACGGCATTGGCCAGTTCGTCAACACCTTTTTTGATTGAAGCGCGAGCTTCCTGGTTGAATTTTATTTGTTTTGCCATAATGTTTGATCTTTAAAGTTAAACTTTCTGAAGCTGAATTACATGATGAAAAGAACATCGGTTTGGTTCATCAACAGGTATTTGTCGTTGTTGATGGTGATTTCAGTTCCTGAGTACTTTCCGTACAAAACAACATCGCCCACTTTTACTTCCACCTGTTCGTCTTTTTTTGCAACACCTACAAGTACTACAGTTCCTTGTTGGGGTTTTTCTTTAGCGCTGTCGGGGATGTAAAGTCCGCTGGCTGTTTTTTCTTCGGCTTCCATAGGTTTAACAAGCACTTTTCCTGCTAAAACTTTTCCTTTAATTTCTGCCATTGTTTTCAATATTTAAGGTTAAACATTTATTTTTAGGTTCACGATTGGCCGTATGTCCATATTCTGTGCCAACCCACAAAAAGGGCTTTTTTATGCCACTCGACTGACAATATTGCAGAATAAAGGTGTCGGAAACTGACATGAACTGACATTTCAGAATCCGACACCATTTATTTAAAGGGCAAAACCGGTATTTTGGGGTATTCTCTTGTTTAATAGTTCGTTAAACTTTTATTTTTCGACACCGCTCAAAATGACAAGTGACTCAATATTAATCACTTGCGTCATGCTGAGCGTAGTTGAAGCATGTGTTGATTATCAGATAGTTAAAAAAGTGTAACGAACTATTGTTGTTAAAAACTATGGTTTTAATCTTGCGGCAACTCGCAGATAATTCGTTTCTTTAATTTTAAAATCGGCTTTGGCCTCAATTAAATTACTGAATGATTCCTGCCATTGTGTTTGGGCTATTAACAGGTCGGTCATAAGCTCAGCACCCAGTTCGTGCCTGTCTTTGCTCAGTTTGAGGTTTGATGATGCCTGTTCGAGGGCTTTCTCGCAAATCTGGATGCGTAGAAGCGCATCCTTTAGGTTAAGCTTGGCCTGTTCGGTTTCGAGTTGCAGCAGTTGGCTGTTTTTTTCCAGTTCAAGCTCTTTTATTTCTTTCGATATCCGTGCCGAAGCAATTTTGTTTTTTCCTTCGCCCCAATGAAATAGAGGAATTTTTAAGGATGCCATGACATTAAAGCCATCGCTGGCAAGCGTGTTGTCCCCAAACTTGATTCCTCCCAGGTATGAATAGCCTGCGCTCAGGCCAAGGGTAGGAAGGAAATCGGCCCGTTTGAGCTTAATCTGTTCCTCCTCCATGGTCACCTGCTTTGACATTAGTGAATATTCGGGACGTTGAGTAACATCCTCGGTTCCAAACGCTGACAAAAGTCCATTTGTGTATTCAATAATAGTATCGGTGGCCACAATCTTGGTTTCGAATGGCAATCCAATAACCCTGCAAAGCGACATCCGCGCGAGTTCAAGCCCGCTTTTGGCTTTTTGAAGGTCGAGTGTGGCATTGTTGTACTTTACCTGTACCTTCAACAGCTCGTTTTGGTGCACCAAACCCGTTTCAACACCGTGTTTTACCCTTTGAACAAGACTATCGAGCATGCTGACGGCTTGTTGCGCAAGTTTTACTTTCTCGCCAACCGACACAAAAATCCAATATGCCTGATCAGTTTCGGCTATTGTGTTCATTTGTTGCAGGGTATGGTTCTCCTGGGCCATTTTTTCTCCTATATCAGCCATTCTATTTCCGGTAACAATTTTTCCGCCCGTAAAAATGGGTTGCTGAACATTAATTCCAGCCATGTATGCCCCTTTCAGGCTTATTTCCAAAGGCATATAGGCATAGGAATTAAAAATGGGGTTTCCATCGGGGCCATATACCGGCAACCCAGTAACGGGATGATAAAAAATATCCGGAACCAACTGCCCTGTTACCGGATCGGGTTTGAATGACGGCAAATAAAGTTCCTCGTTAAACTCGTTGCTCAGATAAGCCGCGGTTGCCGAACCCGAAACTGAAGGTAAGTAATTGGCACGCATGGCTTTACGCTCGGCCCCGGCTTTTTCGATGGTTTTTGCGGCAATCTTCAGGCTTTGGTTATTCTCTATGGCCATTTGCCGTGCACGCTCTATTGAAATGGCCTCCTGCGCCCCGGCATCGGCAGCCACCAACAGTATTAGTAAAAGAATGGTTATGTTGATCTTCATATTCTTCGTGTATTCGATTATAAATTCACTTTTGTGTTAACCCTGTAAAAAACAGCATATAAAATGGGGACAAAAATCAGTGTAATAATGGTTCCAACAAGTAAACCGCTGATTATGGCTACGGCCATGCTGCTGTACATGGGGTCATTCAAAAGCGGAACCATACCTATTATGGTTGTAAATGAGGCCATTATTACCGGACGTGTTCGCGATATACTTGCATTGACAATAGCATGGTATCTTTCTGTCCCTTCGTGGATTTGTTTGTCTATTTCATCCAGCAAAACAATGGCGTTTTTCACAAGCATTCCAATTAAACCAAAGGTGCCAATTATAGCTATAAATGTGTAAGGTTGACCTGTCATGATCAATCCCGGAACAATTCCAATAATAGCCATGGGAATACACAGAATTACGATAATGGGTCGTTTGAAATCATTAAATAACAGAATGAGCACCAGTATTATAATCATAATGGTAATAGGAAGGTACCGGAAAATATTTTTAAGGGCTGTTCCTTGCAATTCGTATTCTCCCATCCAACGTAAAGTGTACCCTTCGGGAAGTTCAATGGCTTCAACGGCTTTCTTAATGTCCTGACGTGTGAGCGCGGGACTATAGCCCTCGGCAGGTTCGCATTGGGCCTGAATGGTCCGCTTGCCGTCAACCCTGTGGACAACCTGTTCTTCCCAACTTACTGAAACTCCCGACGAGACAGCGCTAAGCGGTACCGAACGAATTATTTCCTGTTTCAGTTCGTCAACCGATTTGGTTCCGTACATTAATCCCATAATGGCGTTTTTATCAAGTACATCAATATTTGGCAACATGTTCCAGACCGGAATGTCGTTCAGATCTTCAATGGCCGATCCGTCCTGTCGGCGCATTTTCAGAACTATCCCGACAGGTGCTTCACCCTCGTAAACAGTTCCTAAAGGCACGCCTTCGGTGGCAGTTAAAAGGGCAAGGCTTATATCAGCCCGGTTGGTTCCGTTACGGCGTGCTGCGTCCATTTTGTAATGAGCCTCCAGCGATTTTCCCAGGGGTTCCCAGTTGGAGCTAATGGTAGGTTTATCAGTGTAAGGACTCTGGTGCATTATGTCCATTGCCTGCTGATTCAGTTTTTTCAACATTGCCGGATCGGGCCCTGAAAATTCGGCCTCGACCGTGTGCGACGCTTTCACTGACAGGTTGTATTTCCGGAACCGTATGTAAGCATCAGGATAATTGTTACGAAGATGTTCCTCCAAAATTGGTTTCATGCGAACTAGTGTCTTGTAATCTTCGAAATCAATGAGAATTTCGCCATAATTGTCAGTTACTTCCCCCAGCGGACGCACAAGACAATATCGTGTGGGCGACATTCCCTGGCTGGTAGTTACCAATTTTACTTCATCGAACCCCATCAAATAAGTAGTGATTTCTGCCAAATCGCCGTGAACCTTGTCAGCCGTTGTCCCATAGGGTAGTTTATACTCGATATACGCCTGGTTGTAATTAAAATCGGGGAAAAAGGTTTGCTTTACGTTTCTGAAATTGTAGGCAGCTACGAGTAACAACAATAGAGATAACACTACCGTAACAATTTTATGATGCAGAAAGTACACCAATGCCTTCCGGACTGTTCTATACATAAAGCCATCGTATGGATCATTATGTTCCATTTTCTTTTTACTGATTTTTAAATAGATAGCAGAGAATAGGGGCACTTGGGTTAGTGCCAGTATCCAACTGATTAACAACGATATGCATAAAACCACGAAAAGATCGTGCACATAGGTACCGGCTGTATCTTTCGATAAGACGGCTGGTAAAAACGCTGCCACTGCAATGAGTGTGGCACCAAGAAGCGGCCAGGCTGTCCGTTTTGCCGGCGTCGTAAATGGGGTTTTGCGCCTTCCGTCGGTTTGGAGTTTCACCAAAATACCATCAATTACAACAATGGCGTTGTCAACCAGCATACCCATGGCAACAATAAAAGCTCCCAGAGAAATCCGCTGCAGTGTTCCTCCGGAAACCAATAAGAAAGGAAATGTTGCCAATATGGTTAGCAACAAGCCGCCCCCAATAATAAGACCGCTCCGCAAACCCATGGTCAGCATTAAAACAAGCACTACAATGACAACGGACATTACCAGGTTTATCATAAAATCGTTTATGGCCTTACGGACAATGTCGGGTTGGAAAAAGACTTTCTGGAACTGGTATCCCGCCGGCATTTCGCTTTGGAGTACAGCCAGACGCTTTTCAACGCGTTCGCCCAGTTCAACAATGTTCTCACCCGATTCCATGGACACCGAGATTCCCAATGCCGGTGCGTTGTTTACATGCAAAGTGTTCTTTAAAGGATTGTTGTACCCACGTTTTATTTCTGCAAAATCGGCAAGCCGGAATACGTCCTGGTTTAGTCCTTTTATTAGTATGTTTTCCAAATCGGCCACGTTGTTTGTTTTGCCACCGACCGTAACCCGCAGCTTTGTATCACCGGTAGTCAACATTCCTGCATAAAGTGATGAATTATAGTCGTTTATGGCCGATATAATTTGTATCGGGAGAATTCCCATTTGTGCCATTTTTTCCTGTGAAAGCACAATTTCTACGGTTTCGTTTTGCTCTCCATAAATGGCTACTTTTCGCACACCTTTAACCTGTAGCAGGTTGCGTTTTATATACTGGGCATAGTCTGACATTTCGCGCATTGAAAACCCGTCAGCGGTCATGGCGTAGAACATGCCATAGACATCGCCAATATCATCGAGCACCATGGGTGGCTGTACACCTTGGGGAAGCAGAGGCATGGCTTTTTGGATTTTCCGCCTCAGGAACTCCCAACGCTGTGGGATTTCTTCTTGTGGGACGGTCATTTTCAGTTCCACATCAATGGACGATACATTGGCCGACGACTGCGACTTAATACTCTCAATATCTGCAAGTTCGCTAATTGCTTCTTCCAAGACTGAAGTCACCTGCATTTCTACTTCATGAGCCGATGCCCCTGGGTACACCGTCACCACCTTGGCAATCATAACCACAATTTCAGGATCTTCCAACTTACTGATATTCTGGTAGGATAAAATTCCTCCTGCTATCAGGCAGACAATCAGGAAGTAAAAAATATTTTTTTTCCTGAATACAAGATCAGACAAATGCATTACAATAACCCTCCAATGTTTGTTTTCGATGTTGGTTGAATTACCTGCACTTTCTCACTATCATTCAGTGCATTAGCCCCAGAAACCACAATTTTGTCCCCGTTTTTAAGCCCCGAGCGGATAATAATTTTGCCATCGCCAGTTAAATTGGCTGTTTGAACAGCGTGTTTTGTGACAGTCGAATCGGATGCGTTAAAGACCCAAACATTGGCTTGGCCGTTGTGGTTGAAAATTGCACTCAAGGGTACAACCTGGCTGCTGTCATTCTCTTTCTGGTATTCAATTTTCACCAACACTTCCATTCCCGGGGCAATCCGCGAATCGGCATTTGGGCTTAGGCTGTAATACATCCGGTACATTCTGCTGCTGTTGGCTTTGGACTGATAATTAACTAATTGCAACTGCATCTCATGCGCATCACCGATACTAAGGCGGCACGATACACGGCTGATCTGGTCACGAATAACAAAGAGTGTCGAAGGAATGTCTGTTTCAACCTGATAGGAATTCATGTCCAGCATATTGGCTATGGGCATCCCAATGTTTACAATCTCGCCTTTCTCGAAGTTAACCGTTTGGATATATCCCGAAAAGGGGGCGTACAGTTTTGTATCGTTCAGCTGGTCTTTGGCGCGTTTGAGTTGTGCCGTAATCATTTTTTCGCCGGCAATGGCCTTCTGATAGTCAGCATCGGTAACTGCCTGACGACTATACAGTTCAACGACACGTCGTGTGTCTGCCGTTACTTTGTCAAACTCAGCCTGAGCCACTGATAATTGTAATGCATAATCGCGGTCATCGATTTCAGCCACCAATGTTCCCTGCTTTACAAAATCGCCCTGCTTCACAAACAAGCCTTTTATGGGCCCGGCTACCCTGAATGAGAGGTTCACAGCCCGCGATTCTTTTACAACGCCGGGAAATTCCTTTATTCCAACTGCCGGAGCTGGTTCAACAACAGCAATTTTTACTTTTCTTGTACTGATTTTATTTTCGGGTCGATGGTCGCTGCAGCCTGAAAAGAAGACTGACAATAAGCCCGCTAAAATAAGTTTGTTCATGTCTTATGGTTTTTTGCTCTAATGTAAAATCAAGCTGCAAAATAAATTCGCACCCGTATAAATTATGGAAATGAGTTGCCGAAATGTCAATTTTGGGGTGCGAAATGTAGGGTAGGGCCGAAAAATTTGCACTCTGTATCAATCAGAAAAAACATGTAACTTTACCTGAAAACCAAAGAGAATTGGAAAGTGGAAAAGCAAGGATTCAATACCAAATACAGTAAATACCGATTACGAAGAACAGTAGTTTATTTGTGGGCACATGCGAAAAGAATCCGGTATGGTTATCTTGTCCCCCTGGTTATAGCCTTTGTTGTTTGGTTTATTTACCCGTTCGATTTTCTGTTCGATTCAAAATACACAGCGCAAACAACTGGAACGGTCACACATGTTCAAACCAGGAAGGGGATGCGTCAGTCGCAGTATAAGGGGAACTACGAATATATTTCGGCCTACATTATTTCTTACCATTTCATGGTTGACACCCAGGTTTTTATCAAAGTGCATCCGTATCTCCTCACCGCATTAACGCCCAAATGTGGCACAAATTTAAAAACCAGCTGAACCAAAACGTTTTTCAAATAAAATACAATCCCGAAAGCCCTGAGCAGAGCAAGCTTGTCTTTGAATAAAGCGCAAGGGGGAGAAAGAAAAAATTTTCACAAATAAAACCAACGGGAATGAAAAACGTGTACCTTTACTTACAAAATTAACGTCTATGGGATCATTTGCTATTAATTTAAACAAAACCTCCGAAAAAGGAGATCGTTACCGACGGTTTTTGCTCATTATATCGCTTATTCTGGTTGGTATTTTGGGAGTAACCTATGGAATTTTTTATCTGATTGGTATTTTTAACGAATGGGTCTATGTCATTTCGGCATTTTATGTAGCGGCCTTTGTTTATATTGCCTTTAACGGTTCAAAAACGGCACTGTACATAAACGGAGACGAAACAGCACTTGAATACCAGTTGGGATTTTATCGCCGCGCTCCGATCGCTATTTTGTGGCAATCAATTAAGAAAGTGAAACTGGGGCCAACGTATCTTGCTTTTTACAAAAGGTCAGGGAAGCGTAAGGTCATTTACTTAGGTTGGCTGCCCTACGCCAAATTGATGGATGTAAAAAACAACATCGAAACGCTATGTAAAGAATTGGGTATTGAGACACAACACGCGGAAATCAATCGCGAAGAGGAATAAAAAGGGGCTGTCTAAAAAGGCAGCCTCTTTTTTTTAGTGTATTGCATTTGAAT
>JBBISE010000045.1:0-21642 GCA_037441445.1 Salinivirgaceae bacterium | reverse complement strand
ATTCATTTTTTTTAACAAAAAAAAAGGACTGTCTAGTCTTTTTAGACAGCCCCTTCTAAAAGTTTTTATCGGACAATAGTGTTAAGAAATTAAGAATTCATTAATGTTTTCTGCACCCTTTGCTTCACTAACCTTTGACCGCGTTAACCCATATTCAGGTTTTTAAATTTTCAAATTACGCCATTACCTTTTATTTTAAATCCACCCAATCTCCATTTTCTTTTATCAATTCAATCAACTCATTTACAGCATTTTTCGTCGGAATATTTTTACGAACCGCCACTTTTCCTTTATATAACATTACTTTATCGGGAGCTGCGCCAACGTACCCGTAATCGGCATCGGCCATTTCACCAGGACCGTTGACAATGCATCCCATGACCCCAATTTTCAGGTGCGAAAGGTGTTTGGTTTTTTCTCTCACTTCGGCCAACACCGATTCAATATCGAATTGTGTGCGACCACACGAGGGACAGGCAATAAATTCGGTCTGGCTAATCCTGACACGCGATGCCTGGAGGATTTCAAACATCAGTTCGCGGCTTTTATCAACCTCGGTCAGAAACGGATTGGTAAGCCAAATGCCGTTGCCCATGCCGTTTACCATCAATCCGCCTACATCGGCTGATGATTGCAAAATGTACGATTCCCAATCGTCGGAAACGTAGTTGCGCTTTACAATTACGGGTGCGGCTATGTTGTTTTCCCTGAGCTTAAGAAATGCCGCTCTTTGGTCTGCAAAACCGTTCACCAACATGGTTTCAAGCACCAGCACAATGTTAGGATCTTTCTGCAAAATGGAAATAATCTCCGGATCTGCCAAATCGTCGTTCGTCAATGAAACCCATTTTAGGACATGGGTTGCCCGACATGCAATGTGTCTGTACTCTACTTTGGTGAACAAAGGAATAGCTTCGTCGGTGGGTGCTTTGGTTATTGCTGCCTCAAACAACACCTTCAGACCTGGTGGAATGGTTGTTTCAATGCTCACCTCTCCTACATAAACAACATCAGCCGCCTGGCTGGTGGCAACCCACTCCTCTCCTGCCCTGCTATAACCCAGTATTTTAAGGAAATCATCGTCAATAACCTTCCGCGCCCTTGCATCGCAAACAACAACAGGTGATTTTTGCCCACCAATTCCGTCAACTTCCTTCGATTGGTGGTATTTGTAATCGTAAGGGTCATACATTCTGAAATCAGAATTGCTGTTTGCTGCTTTTCGGTTTTTGAAGTATTCAGCAAGTTTTTGGGCTGCAGGAATTTCTTTCGCCGGGCTTTCGGTCAAAGAAACTCTGATGGTATCGCCAATGCCGTCAGCCAACAGAGTTCCAATGCCAATGGCTGAGCGCACACGGCCACCCAACTCGTTTCCGGCTTCCGTAACCCCCAAATGAAGGGGAAAATTCATATTCTCGGCCTGCATTTTCTCCACAAGCATACGGTAGGCGGTTATCATAATCCGCACGTTGCTCGATTTTAACGAAACAACCACATTCCAAAATTCGAATTTCCGGCACAGGCGCAAAAACTCCATGGCCGATTCAACCATTCCTTCCACCGTATTTCCGTAGCGCGACATAATGCGGTCGCTTAGTGATCCATGATTTACGCCAATGCGCAATGCCGTTCCGTGTTGCCGGCAAATGTCAACGAGTTCCGAAAAAGTGGATTCAAGCCGCTGAAGTTCAGCGTTCCACTCGTCGGTTGAATACTCCTTGCTTTGAAATGTTGCCCTTTTATCAATAAAGTTTCCGGGGTTTATCCGCACTTTTTCAATCAACTGTGCTGCCACGAAGGCTGCCTGCGGGTTGAAATGGACATCGGCCACGAGAGGTGTTGTAATTTCAGCGTCGTTTAGTTTTTTCCGGATTTCGCCCAGCGATTCGGCATCAGCCACATTGCGAACGGCAAACCGGATAATCTGCGCCCCGGCTTCGGCCACCTCTTTTGCCTGACGGAACCCGGCTTCGACATCACCAGCCGGGGTGTTGCACATGGTTTGTATTACGATATCGGAATCGCCGCCAACGGTAACATTTCCAATGGTTACGGTGTGGGTTGGGATGCGTTTATGGGTGAATGGGTATGGGGTCATAGTTTGGCAGTATATTTATAAATATTCTGAATAGATTAATCCTGGGCTGTTTTTTTCGGGACTGCTCCTACTTCATATCCAAACAGTTGGAGCACCTGATTTATTTTGTCGGTTCGCAAACTTTGTTTTCCTTGTTCCAACTCGCGGACAAAGCGCAGTCCAACGCCTGCTTTATCGGCCAGTTCTGGTTGCGTGAGGTTAACGGCTTTTCGTTTTTGTTTCACAAAACTAGCTAAATTCATATTTATACCCTTTTGGGTGTAAAATTAGTAAAAATTTCTTCTTTTATACCCATTAGGGTATATTCCTAACAAAAAAACTACACTATTGTGTCCACTCCGAAAAGACGGCTATTTTGGGCTAAAACTCATTAAGTTGCTGATAATCAACAACCACTGACTTAAGCCCGTGGTTATTCAAAACAACTGTTTTTATGGGCTTTAGCCCACAACTTGCCCATTAATGTCCCTTTTCGGAGTGGACTCACTATTATTATTTTATCACCTTCTTCACCAACGCATCAATGGCTTTCATTTCCGGTGTCAGGTGTTTTTTTATTTCCATCCGCAACCTTCCCAAATGCATGGCCGACAACTCTTGCTGTGGTGGGTTTTCCAACAAAAATTGCGCTGTCTTTTCGTGTGCTTCTTTGCCTAAATGTGCCAACTGAAGATGCGTGTCATTGCCCGCATCGAATTTCGGGAAGTAAATATCTAAGATTTTTTTGTGCACATCGCGTGCACCAAACAATCCACGCGATTGAAAATCCTTCATCATGGAATTGGGTGTACCGGAGTTTAAAATTGCTGTTAAATAATTAGCCTCATCCAAACTCAAGGTTGCCATCCAATAGGCTTTACCCTCTACCATAAACTCGAAATCAACATCCTCCCTTTTCACAACTGTAGCGTTGGCATCTTTTGCCGACGAGTTGTAGAGAACAAGATATGGGGCATTTAATTTTTGCTCGGTTAATTTATTTTGCCTATTTAGGTAACTTTCACTACTAATTCCCCTGTTTTTCTCTGTACAAAGGCTTTTCCAAACATTCTCCGCATTGGTAAACCACCTTGACGCATTCAAATATCCCTTGCGCATAATCTCATCGGCCTTAAAAATCCGTATTGTCTTTTTGCCACTGCTGTCCGTGTCAACCATTATGGGCAACACAACCACGTCGGGTTTATAGAGGGAAAATGGTAAAATGCTCTTCGACAAAGCGGTACGGAAAAGAAAACGGCTTTCCATTCGTCCAGTAAAGTCAATGCTTTTCCATGGGGTTTTGGCATCGGGTTTTACAGCATCGCTGGTTTTCAGAACCACTATTCGGTCTTCGAAATCGGGGGGCGTTTCCTGGGTTAATTCCACAAAATAGAATGTGCGCGGAACTATGGTGGCTCCTTGTTTAAACTCAGTTTTATACGGATTAACATTCTTCTGTTTTCGGGGTTTATTGGTGCTAAATGCCGATGCTGTCCCTTGCGTTACATAAAACCATGTCAGCGCATTTTCGGTAATCCTTGTTTGGGCAACGTGATACTTGCAGTTGTGGGCAGGCAGGTTTCCGGAAAACGACAACCCGTTCACGCCTTTGGCGGGCAATGCCCTCTGTTTTTCGGCCTTTTCGGAAAAAAGGACACAGCTTGGAATTCGGAACAAGGGAGATATGTTGTCCATATCCCAAATTTCAGTCAACCGAAATCCGAGGGCTTCGCCACTACGGGTCCGGTTGTGCTGACTTCCACTAAAAAAACTTCTGGGAAGGACAAAAGCCAGTTTTCCGCCATCTTTTAAAAAATAGTCGTTGCAATAGGCCAAAAAGATGGCTGCAATTTCGAGGTGGGGAAAATCGGCCACCTTCTGTGGTTTCACGTTAAGTTTGGTGGCCAACTTTTCCAGAATATCCTGATACTCCTCATTTTTTATCGAACTGTAGGTAAACCACGGTGGGTTCCCAATTACATAATCGAACCGGTTGGCCAGAAAATAGGGTTTATAAAGGTTTTGCACAATGAATTTCCAGATGCTGTCGCGCCCCTTTTCTTTCACTTTCTTAAAACCCAGATATACTTCGTAAAAACTGTCAATAACTTGTGCTGTCAACCCATTTTTGTGGGTTTGGTTGATTAAAATGGTGTAAAAGTCGTTCTTTGAGATTTCAGGTTTATGCATTGTTTGGCCGGCCAAATCCTCGCAAACGTCCAAAGCAGTATCGAAAAGCTGTACATCTTCAAATACTTGTGTATTCAGTGTGCAATTTTCGCGGTCAATGGACATGGAAAACTGGTTGCCAAACAGGTTTTTCACTCCTTCCGGAGCCAACAGCGTGTTTGCCAGAATGATGTTCAAATGAACGGGCTTTTTTGCTTTTGCAATGTCGCCGCCCAACGTCAGTAGCAATGTTGTTTTGGCAATTTGAACGGAAAGCGGGTGGATATCAATGCCGTAAATCATTTGGTTGATTTCCTGGGCATCCAAGTGCGGTTGCTCCTGCTTTATTTTGTGAATGGCAGCTCTGAGAAACGATCCCGACCCACAGGACGGATCCAGAATTTTGTTCCCTTTTTTGAATTCAAATTCATTGACAATGCGCTCGCACAACCAGTCAGGAGTGTAATATTCCCCCAAAGAATGGCGTGTGTCCAAATCAATTAGCTCCTGATAAACCCCTTTCAAGATATCCTCGTCAACGTTCTCGAAATCGAATGTTGAAATTTCTTGTGCAATCAGTCGGAATGCTTTTTTCAGGTTTTTAAAACTGCGGTCGGCCTTAACCCAGTGGAAAAAGTCGTTGTCAACAAAATTGACAATGTTGTAGTTGTGAAATATGGATCCTTCCAGAACCTGCTGCAACTCGTTGTCATCAATGTAATCGTCGTTGGAAAGGACAGAATACGCCAAGAGTTTCGAAAAGACACTCAGGTATGTGTGTATCAAAAAGTTATCATCGCTGGCATCAAAACTACCATAGGCAATACTCAAAAATTTACTCCACTGTTCGAACGATACTTGCACTTCGCCAAATCGCTTCGCCTCGTGATACCATGTTTTCATTTCGCGGAAACTCTCTATAAACACCGAACTTTGGTATCCAAAGGCCTCCTCAACCCTTTTTAGCGTGGCTTTCAGTTTCTCTTCCTTAAACAAGAAACGGTCAATCCAGTAATAAAAATCCTCGGCATTGGTTTCAGTGAGCGTAAACGACGAATCTTTTATCTCGTTCAGAATGAGTTCATGTTCGTTTAAGGATTCCAACCTGTCGAGACAAGAAAGATCAGGGGCATAGACCCTCCATTCAATAAAATCGGAGGCAATAAGGGTGAAATTGTATCCTTCGCCCGAATTGAACTGCCCCAACAAATATCCCGCTAATTGTTCTTTCGCATGTTCGCCAGTGGTTTTCAGACTGTTTTCAAACCCGATAATTATTTTGTTATACAGCGTGTCGGCACTGCCACGGTGAATTTTGTCCTTGCGTGGAATATTAAGCACAGAAGCCTCTGCTCCCAGAGATATTTTGTCAACAATTTTTAAAATATTCTCATCACCAGCATACAGGCGGTTGAGCAAATCCTTGAACGCTTCCTTCTTCGTCAACTCTTTGTTGGCTGACAAAATCTTTTGACGGTATTGCCCTATTTGTTCGGGTTTTTCGGGGTTCATCCTGCGTAAAAATTCGTACAACATTGACTATTAGACACAAAAACACAATTCCCTTTGCGCAAAAACGGACTGATTTGCACGTATGCATTCAGAAAAAGTCTTTGCACAAAGGTAAGGGAAGTTCGCGAATAATTTCTATGGTGTGGTTAAAAGCTTACAGGTCTGAACAATTTAGCGACCGATGATTATTTTATCGAAAAAGAGTTCTTCATTTGTCTTGAGCAACAGGGTATAGACACCAGCCGGCAAACCGGCAACCCCAAGTTCAATGGTCTGTCCAGTAAAGGTTTCCCTCAGAACCTCGCTTCCGGCCATATTGACAACCGAGATAATTCCCTTCCGGCCAGTCATTCCAACAAAGGGTATAAAAACTAACCTGTCATCGGCTGGGTTTGGGTAGATTTTGTAAGGCCTTGGCATGCCTGGAATGCCTGAGGTTGGCTCAATCATGTAGGCCGAATTCAGCACTGATGTTCCTCCATCGGCAAAAACGGCAACAATTTTTACCCATACCGGGCCGGGTTCAGTAAAGCTTTCGCTGAATGTTCCGGTTCCGGTAAAGCCGGTTGCATCCACCTCGGCAAGTTGTGAGAAGGTGCCGTTTTCTTCGTTGGATGTCATAATTCGGTAGGCTGTTAGGCTGTTGTAAGCACGTAAGCTAACGCTGTCAATTTTTAATGCAAACTGGTCTGTCGATTGATTGTGAACAAAAGCAACGAAAACCGTGTCGGAAATAAAATCAGTAAGTGCAACAGAACGGTGCTTCCATGTAATATCCGAAGGAGTAAGGGTTTCCTCAAACAACACCGAAAAATCGGTTGTTTCTACTTCGGGTTGATTGCTGATGCTAACCTGATAATGTTCGGCAGTATGCGATGATGTAACCGCTGAAACAAGCCACGACAAACTGGCCGAAATTCCCTTCAGGGGTTGTCGCGCCGAGATAGCCCAATTGTCGGGCGTTAAAACCGAACCGTCAAACCACGAATAGCTGGCCATGCTCTGGCTTCCGTGATATGCGGCGGTTGCCGTGTGAATTTCCCATTGCTCGAAATCGCCATCGTTGTCGGTCAGCGTCCATCCGGTAAGGTTTCCCGGAGCTTCGAAACTCTCGGCAATCAGTGTCTTTACCACATTGGGCTGGTGGTTTCAGACCAGCGACAACACGCCATCCTGAAGCGTTCCCTGTGTAAGCGTTGTGGCTGGATACCAGTCAATAAACCGTACTTCCTCGATGGCCGACTCGTTGCTCGATTCGCCGTTGCTATAATTTGCTTTTATTTTGTACAACGTTGAACCTTCGGTTGTCAGGCTGTCTATGTATTCGACAGTTGCTGCACCTGCGGTGGTCAGGGGCTCAAATTGGTTTTGTCCCGGAATCTTTCTGCTGATGGTAAAACCGGTCAGCTCCGGATCGTCTTTCGAATAGACTTTAACGCCAATATCGTTAATTTTTAGCGCGAAAACATTGGTGCTGTTGTTGTGAACAAAGGCCAGACGTATAGTTTGTCCACCAAAGGCTGCTAGAGATGTCGTGCGTTCCTGCCAGGTATTGTTGTTGTTTGGCAAAGTCTCGTCGAGCAAAACATGAGTGAAAGAGGCTATATCAGCCCCGGCAGTCGAAACCCTTACCTGGTAGTGCTCGTGCGAGTAGCTTGGCGATATACCCGACACCCAGTACTCGAGTTGTGCGTTGGCCGGGACAGAAATTTCAGGCGATATCAGCCAGTTATCGGGTGTCAGAACATTGCCGTTGAACCAACTGTAACTGGCCACCGAATTATTGCCGGTATGAGCTGGGCTCCAACTCGATGGATGGATTTCCCATTTTTCACCATCGCCATCGCTGTCAACTACTGTCCATGTTGCTGGAATATTTCCCGATTCGAAGCCCTCGAAAAACACGGTTACATCAGCAACCACAGGAATTTCCCATGTTAACCGGGCAGTGTGGTAACCTTGTAGTTGCGCCTGAAAATTAGGCACTTCTGGATTTTGAGCTTGAAGCTGGATTCCCCCAAAAAGCAATATTACACAAAAAAAGCTAGGTGTTCTCATTGTATCATTATTTTTAATTGTTCCTGTATGTCTAAAGCGCAAGGGCGATCATCCTCCCGCGTTGAGCCGCCAAAAATAGGGTTAACCCCTCCCGAAATGATAGGTGCCAACCCCTAATTTGACCTGTTTTAACAGGGCTAAAATCCATTTTTAAACCATTAACCTGTTAATTTTCAGCTAATATCGACAAACAGTAACAGAAAATAATCGTTAATAAATTACAACAGCGTAAGAATCGTAAAAATCTGTGTAATTTAGCGGTCTCATTTTCATTTTGCCATGTCATTGAAACAAAAAAGTTCCCCCCTGGGTCAGGAACATGTTGTCTGTGTCCAGCTCCACAATGATTTCAGCGGAACCTCGCTCATCTTATCCGAGATTGTAGAAGGGTTGCTCGAAAAAGGATATCACATTGAGTTGTACATGGCGCAATCAAAGCAAAGCGGCTTTTTATCGGCGTTTATTCAGGTTCCCAAACACTCGTACCACTACAAGCATACCAACAACTCGTTTTTTATGGTTTTCAACCTTTTTGGCTCTCAGGTTCTTTTGTTTTTTAAGTTATTGAAATACAGCCGAAAAAATGTAGTATTTTACATAAACACGCTCATGCCCTGGGGAGCGGCTCTGGCCGCCGTGGTCATGCGCAAGCGGGTTATTTTTCACATTCACGAGATATCGGTAAAGCCAAAAATCCTGAACTTTTGGTGCAAGTGGGTTGCTAAAAAAACAGCCGACGACATCATTTATGTTTCTGAATTCATAAAACGAAAAAAATCCATTTCAACCGGGCGCAAACACGTTGTACACAACGCACTTTCTCCGAAATTTGTGGCTAAAACCATTCCCAATTTCCGCCGCGACGAGTTTACAATCCTGATGCTTTGCAACCTGAAAGTGTACAAAGGCGTCATAGAATTCGTTCAAATAGCGCGCCTTATGCCTCAATATCGTTTCGAGATGGTGCTAAATGCCACCGACGACGAGATAAACGCCTTTTTTAAAAATATACGGTTCAGCGAAAACCTGATAATTCACAGCTCGCAGCCCACCGTTCACCGGTTTTATGCCCGTGCAAGCCTTGTTATAAACCTCTCACACCCCGACAAATGGCTCGAGTCCTTTGGAATGACCGTGCTCGAGGCTATGAATTACGGCCTGCCCGTAATAGTTCCTCCACGTGGTGGTATCTCTGAATTGGTTCTCGACGAATACAATGGCTACCATTTGCCCTATACCGATTTAGATAAGATTGTGTCAACCATCATAAAAATAGCCGAAAACCCCGAACTGTATATGAAACTATCGAACGGAGCACGGGAAATGGTCAAAAAGTTCAGTTACCCGGATATGATTAACAACGTTGTATCAATAATAAAAAAAGGGCAAACAATCAAAAAAGAGGACAAGGAAAAATCGGAAGGAACCTCAGTTGACTTCGAGGCCTGACTTATCCAAAAGACACAACATTAGATATCAACACGTTACGACCTTATTTCCAGACTTGCATCGTCAACTGATAATCAGGCGTTTAAAAAGTTTGCTATAAAGTCTGTTGGATGATTCGTATAATAAATGTACATTTGCACTTCGATGCTGTTTTACAAACACTGAAGATATTAGATTGAACATGCGAAGAGTTTGACGAAAATAGCAAACAAAATCACCATTTTTAAGTTATTTTTTGTATAATTGCGGAAAAAGCCGCAAACGCGAATTGTAAACGATTGAAAACGAAAAATGCTCCCAAAGGCTAACAAGGTTACTGGTATGATTAAAACAACTACAATCGCTCCCATTTCCGAAGCATATTGTGTAAGAACAATTAAGAATATAACTTTCTGTTTATTAGCGTGTTTTTTATGTTTTGGAAATTCAGTCATTGCTCAGGACACAGAAATAGAACTGGCGCGAAAATACGCCGAACATGCTTTCCGTGAAAAAGACTACGATTTTGCCCTCGAAAATTATTTGAAGCTTTACGAAATAAACAAAAAAGACATCAATATAAACTTCCGTATTGGAGTTTGTTACACCGAAACTAACAGGAACAAAACCGGCGGTATTCCCTATCTTGAATTTGTTACTTCGCACAACAATTTTCCCCGAGAAGCCCTTTATTTTTTGGGCAAGTCCTACATTTTCAATTACCAGTTTACAGAAGCTGTCGAGGCCCTGTATGAATACAAAATTGTGGGAACAGAGGAAGATTTACTGGCCATGTCCGAACGGCTAATTGACATGTCGTATAACGCCCGCGAACAGATAAACAACCCCAAGGCCGTACGTTTCGAATTGCTCGACACCGCCGTTAACTCGGTTATGAACGATTTCCGCCCTCTGGTTACTTTCGACGGGCAGAAACTGTTTTTCACCAGCAACCGTCGCTATGTCGATGGTCTTGCAACCAATGTAAACGATATTTACTTGTCGGAATCGAGCCGCGATGTTTGGGGCAAGGCAACCATGCTTGAAATCAGCACCACCGACCACGATGAAATTGTTGGAATTGCCCCCAATGGCGATATGATAATGGTTTATTCGAACGGCGATTTTGCCACACACCTGATTAAAATGGCACAAAGAAAAGGCAAAAGGTACGAGCTCCTGTCCACAGTACAGGTTCCGGCAGACCTGAATTCATCGGCCATGGAACACGGGGCGTGCATTAACAGTGAAGGAACCATGATCATATTTGCCAGCGACCGTTTGGGTGGCTACGGTGGTATGGATTTGTACCGGATAATGAAAAAGGACAAACGCACCTGGGGCAGTGCCGAAAACATGGGAAGCCAGATTAATACGCCCTTTGACGAGAATTTCCCCACTCTTTCGTTCGATGGTCGAAAACTGCACTTCTCCTCCAACGCTCACTCATCCATTGGAGGCATGGATCTGTTTTACTCAACTTACAACATGGCCGACTCTAGCTTTCAACGTCCATTAAACCATGGTTTCCCTATCAGTACCCCTTTCGACGATATTTCCATCTCGTTTAATGCCGACGAATCGGTTGCTTACGTGGCTACTACCCGAACTGAAGGGATTGGAAACCTGGATATTTATAAAATGTATATTGCGAAGGAGTCAACCAAACCAACGTTCATCTCTTGCCAAATCTTTGTAGGAACAGAAGGAAATGCTGTACCCCATAACACTGACTTTGTTAAAGTGTGGCCAACCGTTTACGACAAAAACGGAAATCTCTACGCCAAATATAATGTTGAAGATGGTACTACTTTCATGACATTGTATCCCGGGGAATACATACTAGATATTAGATTTGACAAGGCCGAGAGTGGATATCGTGAAAACATAAAAATTGAGGAGGTTGCGGAAGAAACTTTTATAGAAAGAATCATTTACCTTCAACTTCCCAAATAACCAAAACTAAAAACCAAAATAATGTTGTTCCGCCTGTTTTTTGTTTTTTGTACCGTGTTTTTTACCTTAACGGCTTTTGGGCAAGTAACCCCCAAGGAAGCTGACGACTATTATCAAATGGGCATCTACGACAAAGCCCTGTCCATGTACGAACGCTTGCTGGCCCGTGATTCCAGCAATGCCGTTTACAATTACAGAATGGGTGTTTGTCAATTGATTCTGACAAACGACCGGGCCAAAGCTGTCCCCTACCTGGAGAAATCCATAAACCAAAAAGGGGTTCCGGATTATGTCTGGTTCGACCTTGGTTCAGCGTACCGTTACAGTGGGCAGATTGACAAGGCCAAAGAGTGCCTGGAGAAGTTCATGTCGCTGACGAAAAACAGCCGCGAGAAAGGCGAGGCCGAACTCATGCTCAAGCAGTTAGAAAACGCAGGGGCGCTTATTGGCAGACCCGTCAATGTCGAATTTAAAAACCTGGGATCAAACATAAACAGTACTTTCGACGATTTTTGCCCCTATGTTGACAAGAACAACAAATGGATGGTATTCAATTCAAGACGGATCTTTAACAAAGTTGAAGAAATTTATGTGGCCAATGTCCATAATGCCGATTTCAAGAGAAATGAATGGCGGAAGGCAGGACGTTCGAAATCAGTTAACACAGACGAAGATAATTTCATTGCCGGGAAAAGCGTCAATGACGATTTTCTTTTCGTTAAACCCAATCGCTTCGAATTGTTCGACGATATCCTGATGATTGCTATCAACGACGGAAGCATTGGAGCAAAAACCATAACCTTACCCGAACCCATAAACACGAAAGATTCGGAAAGTGGGGCAACACTTTCTTCATCGGGCGACACATTGATTTTTGCCTCCGACAGAAAAGGCGGATTCGGTGATTTGGATTTGTATATGTCCATAAAACTTCCTGACAACAGTTGGGGAACTCCCATCAACTTAGGAAACCAGATAAATACTCCGTATGGAGAAGATTACCCTGTGTTTTCGTCTGATGGAAAAAGCCTTTATTTTGCCAGCCAGGGGTACTCTAGCATGGGTGGATATGATATTTTTGTATCTAAGTTCAATGAATCGGATGGCACATGGTCAGCGCCCCGAAATCTGGGTTATCCCATCAACAATTTTTACGACAACTACACCATAGCCTATACTCAAAACCGTCGCTACGCCTATGTTTCCGATGTACGAAATGAGGGCATGGGGGGATATGATATTTACCAACTGGTAATTAAAAATGAGGAAAACAGTGTTTATATCCTGAAGGGGACAATTTCGAAAGGAAATGCATCGAGCCGCACGGCACTGACAAACTCCGACGATGTTCAGTTGAGCGTATTTAATGCCCAAAACAATGAGCTTGTTGGGAAATATCGTTTCGATTATTCTACAGGCCGCTTTTTTGCTGCCATGAACCCGGGCAGTTATATCCTGAAAATTGAATCAGCAACCTGTAACCCACTGAACCATCCTTTTGAAATCCCCGACATGCACACCGATGAGGAATTTGATTTGGGTGAAATCTTTATCGAAACAAAGTAACCAAAAATCGACCCGTGTAAACTATTCAGGGGTAGTTGATTATCAAATTCACAACAAAAAATGGAAATAAAACTTAAGCGTCCGTTGATCTTTTTCGATCTGGAAACCACAGGCATTGATGTTGCCAAAGACCGGATTATTGAAATTGCCCTGTTAAAGGTTCATCCGGGGGGCAAAGAAGAAGTCTATGAGAAGAGAATAAACCCCGAGATGGAAATACCAAAAGAATCGACGGAAATACACGGGATTACCGATGCTGATGTGGAAAATGCCCCCAAGTTCAAAGATGTTGCGCGCGAAATAGCGCGGTTTATTGAAGGGTGCGATTTGGCCGGGTATAATTCCAATAAATTTGACATCCCCCTGCTGGCCGAAGAGTTACTTAGAGCCGGGGTTGACTACGATTTGCGCAAATGCCGGTTTGTTGACGTGCAAAATATTTTTCACAAAATGGAAAAACGGACCTTGGCAGCCGCCTACAAATTTTATTGCAATCAGAATTTGGAAAATGCCCACTCGGCATTGGCCGACACCCGGGCAACCTACGAAATACTGAAATCGCAGTTGGACATGTACCAAAATGTCCCGTACGATGATGGAAAAGGCAACAAAACCCTCGAGGTGGTCAATGATGTGCAGGCCTTGTCAAAATTCTCAGCCCAATCACAAAATGTTGATTTTCTGGGTCGTATTGTCCTTAACGATGACGGAGTTCCAGTTTTCAACTTTGGAAAACACAAGGGTAAACCTGTTCTGGAGGTATTCGATACTGATCCCGGCTACTATGGATGGGTCTTGGGAGGAAATTTCCCCGAGTTTACTAAAAAAGTGCTAACCGAAATAAAGCTCAGCCGGCTTCAGAAATAGTTTGTCCTGAAGTTCACAGAATGGGCATCCCAGGTTGCAAAACCATAAGTCAATAAAATGAAAATTATTTGCATTGGCCGAAATTACATCGATCACGCTAAGGAGTTGAACAACCCTGTTCCTTCCGAGCCCATTTTCTTTATGAAACCGGAAACAGCGCTGCTTCGTAACAACCGCCCGTTTTTTTATCCCGACTTTTCAAAAAACATTGCCTACGAAGTAGAACTGGTTTACCGGATTTGCCGTGTAGGAAAAAATATTCCGGAGCGGTTTGCCCATAGGTACTACGATGCTGTGGGTATTGGAATTGACTTCACTGCCCGCGACCTACAGGAGCAATGTAAACAAAAGGGCTTGCCCTGGGAGATAGCAAAAGCATTCGACAATTCAGCCCCCATTAGTAAAGAGTTTATTGAAATTGAAACCTTTACAGATCCCTTAAACATCGTTTTCAGTCTCGAGAAAAATGGCACCGTGGTTCAGCACGCAAGCAGTTCTGACATGATTTTTACCATTGACAAACTTATTGCCCATGTTTCTAAATACGTGATGTTAAAAATCGGAGATTTGATCTTCAGCGGCACCCCATCGGGAGTGGGGAGTGTTGACATTGGGGACACGCTGAACGCTTTTATTGGCGGGCAGCATCTGTTGACTACAAAAATTTGTTAGCCCGTAACCATAAACAACCGGTCAATAACCTGATAGAGTTCCATGCGGTTAATAGGTTTAAGAAGAAAATCGGCAAAACCCATTTGAAGAAAATTGGCCTTTTCAGAAGCCAGGGCATGTGCTGTTTGCGCCACAACAGGAACCCTAAATGGCTGCTTCTTTAATTCCTGCATGGTGTCAATGCCATCTAACTGTGGCATTTTTATATCCATGATTATTAAATCGAACTTAAACAATTTTATCATTTCAAGGATTTCCTGTCCATTGCGGGCATGGCTGATTTTTACCTTCGTTGGTTTCAAATAATTTCGCAAAACCTCAAAATTCAGGTATTCATCTTCCGCTATCAGGATGTGTTTGTCAGGCCAAATAGGAAAAACCTGATCATTCACAATTTTCACATTCTCAGTCAGGCGTAACGATAAGACAAAATAAAACATATTACCCCACGAATTGCTGGTTTCAAAACTTAGCGTAGTCCCCAACTTGCCGGATAATTGGCAAGCTTTAAAAATGTGGTTGCCATATTTTAGCAACCCTGTTTCGGGAATTGCTCCCACCATGGGGTTTTGCCACTGCTGAAGAGCCGTTTGCACTTCAATGGGTACGCTCATCCGGCTGTCATCGACATAAAACCGGATTTGGAAGTCAACAACCCTGACCCCAATTTTCAGGATACCGGGATTGCTGTTTTCAAAAGCATTATCTATCAAACTCTCAAGGATTTGAACAATGGCCTGGTGGTTTGAAACAAGCTGTCGGTCGTCCGAAAGTTCGGAAAAAGAAAAAACCAACTCAATGGATCTATTTTCTGACATTTTCTCCCTGGCATATTGGGTGACATCAGTCACAATTGTTTCAATGTTACAAACCTCAAAAATAACGTTAGCGCTTGTTCCTTCTCTTTCGCTATTCTGTATTTTCAGAATATTTCGCTCTAATGACTTTCCAGTGCAATGGATTTTCTCAATAAAACTTCGTTGCCTGGGGTCGAACGGTTGATCGGCCAGCATCGAAGAAGTTATCTGAACAATAGATTTGACCGGGGCCAGCATACTTTTCTGCAAATGCCCAATCTCATCCTCTCTGGCTTGAAGTGTTTTCCTGGTTTTTGATTCTAAAGCCATCAACTCCTGATTTTTCGCAGCTAATTCCCTGTTCTGCTGCTCTGCAGCGCCCATTTTTCGGAGTAGCGATTGAGAGGCATGTTGGGCATTATCAACTTGCATTTTATTTCTTTTGCTTTTTGAGTAGAAAATAAACACCAGAAAACCAAGTGTTCCAATAATTAATACGGCCAAGAAAATAAACCACTTTATATTGTTGTTGTATTGCTCCTGTTGCAAATAGGCTTGCTCCCTTATCTTTTTTTCTTCTCTTTCCTTTTCCTCCATCCTGTAAACCAAAGTAAGCTGCGAAATTTTCTCCTCACGGTTTAACACCATAAGCGAGTCGCTCAAGTCCATGCTTTTACGTGCAAAATGCAACGCTTTACTGTAATCACCCTTGTCCTCGTAAATTCCAGAAAGTAAATTGTACACTTTTTTACGGAGGTTGGGGTGGGGATAATTTTCAATTTCGGGCAATATTTTACGCAATAAAAGTTCAGCATTTACCCATTGCCCCTGCTTCTTTAGAATTTCTGACAAAATAATCTGCGATTGAAAAATATCGTGCCTGCTATTGACATTCCGTGCAAATTCATTTGCTTTGGCAACGTAGAAGTAGGCAGAGTCCAACTGGCGCTGCTTCTGCAGCAGATTGGCTATACTTTGGTATGATTGAATCTGGCCGTAATTGTTCTGCAATTCAATACGGTTGTTAAGGGCCCGGCGATAGAAAAACATGGCTGAATCCATGTTTCCGTACTTTTCCTCTATTTGTCCCGCGTTGTGTAAAATGTATGAAATCTGAAAAACGTCATCGGAGCGCTCAGACTGCTTCAGGGCTTGCCTTATGGTGGCTTTTGCCATGGTAACCTCGTTCATTTCTGAATAGAGCGTAGCCAGGGCGTTTAAGGTAAACATCAACGGTTCGGGCTCATCCAGGTTTTGTCTAATCCTGTAGGCTTTCAGCAGATATTCAAGTGCTTTTTCGTAGGCACCCCATTGGGTAAGCAGCATACCCATTCGATTATAGTTGACCGCTAAGCGGGGCATTTCCTGCGTTTTAGAAATCAGGGAATCAATCGCCAGCAAAGCCTTATAGGCCCTTCGAAAATCCTGAACATAAAAGGCCGCCTGGCTTTCAACTTCACAAATCAGCGCCCGAAGGTGATCATCTTCCTTAACAGGTTTCAGGCCTTTAACCGAATCAAGAATCAACAACGACTTAGCCGGATATTGCACCAGGTTTGTTTTTGCATCACGTAAAATTCGGTAAATATCGGGAATAGTATCGTTTCCAGTCGTAGAGATAATGCTGAAGGCAACGAAGATAATGGCGAAGGCTGCGGGCTTTCTTAGCATACTCTTTTTTAGCAGATAATTTGGGTTAGATAGACTCACCCCTTTATCAATTTCTATGCCACAAAGGCCGGTCAAATACGACAAATAGCAGTTTATTTTATTGTGAATAAGTTATATAGCCGAAACCTGACTTATGGCGACACAAACCTCCGTTTTCAAATCTCCGGGATTGTTTGTATATTTGCCGGCCTTATCTTTACCATGAAACAAAACTATTTAAAGGAGCTCAACGAAGCTCAGCTGGAAGCGGTTGTCCACTACGATAACCCCTGTTTGATCATAGCCGGAGCTGGATCAGGAAAAACCCGGGTATTGACTTTCAGGATTGCCCATTTGCTGGAAAATAACGTGCCGCCTTACAAAATCCTGGCCCTTACTTTTACCAACAAGGCAGCCAAAGAAATGCGCGAGCGGATTTCAAAACTCGTGGGACACCAAAAAGCCAAAGAAATATGGATGGGGACCTTCCACTCTATCTTTGCACGTATATTAAGAAATGAAGCTGACCGTCTGGGGTTTACAAAAAATTTCACCATTTACGACACTACCGACAGCCAAAATCTGATAAAGTCGCTGGTAAAAGAACGAAAGCTCAACCCAAAGGATTATAAGCCAAACCTTGTTTATGGCCGTATCAGCAAGGCCAAAAACTACCTGATAACGCCTGCCATATACGCATCAAAAAGCGATATAATTAGCCTTGACCGCATGAACCACGTGGGCGACATTTACATTCTGTACCAAATGTACCAGGATCGATGCAAGGTCTCGGATGCCATGGATTTCGATGATTTGTTGCTTAACATGAACATTTTACTGCGCGATCATCCCGATGTTTTGCGCAAATATCAAAACCGGTTTAGCTACATTTTGGTCGATGAGTACCAGGATACCAACTTTTCGCAGTACCGCATCATACGATCGTTATGTGCCCAGCACCGCAACCTGTGCGTGGTTGGCGACGACGCCCAAAGTATTTACGCGTTCCGTGGCGCCCGAATCGAGAATATTCTCAACTTTCAGTCAGACTACCCCGACCACAAAATTGTGAAACTCGAACAAAACTACCGCAGCACACAAACCATTGTCAATGCTGCCAATAGCCTTATTGCCCGGAATTCGAAACAATTGCCGAAAACCATTTTTTCGCAAAACGATGTTGGAAACCCTATACGGCTTTTTACCGCGGTTACCGATGTTGACGAAGGCTTTAAAATTATAAACCAGATTTTGTCGGATATTTCCGAATTTAACCTGGCTTACAGCGACATAGCCATTCTTTATCGGAACAATGCACAGTCGAGGATTATGGAAGAGGCTCTGCGAATGCGCACTATTCCTTACCAGATTTTTGGAGGAACAACCTTTTACCAACGCAAAGAAATTAAAGATGCGCTTGCTTATTTCCGCATGGCCGTAAACCCAAACGACGATCAGGCGCTGCTAAGGGTTATAAATTATCCTTCACGTGGGATCGGAGAAACTACCATCGAAAAAATTGAGGGTGCGGCTTCAAAATACAAGGTTTCGTTGTGGAAAATACTGAACTCGGAGGTTATCAATAATCTACAAATAAAACCAAACACCCTTTTAAAACTGAAGCAATTTACCGAATTGGTTGTTTCATCCCAACAGGCCGAACAGTCCATTGATGCCTACGATTGCGCCGCGCAAATAATCAGAGCCTCAGGGTTGCACCAGGAACTGGCTTCCGATAAATCAATCGAGGGGCTTGGCCGCCTGCAAAACGTCGAAGAACTTTTCAACGGTGTCCGCGACTTTGTGGCCGAGCAGTACAACGAAACCCAAATGCTGGTGAGACTTTCGGCTTACCTCGAAAACGTTGCCCTGCTAACCGATTTAGACAAACAGGAAGACAGCACCAACAAGGTATCGCTCATGACTGTCCACTCGTCGAAAGGACTGGAATTTTCGTTTGTTTACATTGTTGGGATGGAGGAACAACTGTTCCCCTCGCAAATGGCATCCATGTCCGAACAAGATATCGAAGAAGAGCGCCGGTTGTTTTATGTTGCTCTTACCCGGGCGCAAAAAATGGCCACGCTGTCCTGGGCTAAACAACGATCCATGTATGGCAGTTTCGAATCGCGCACCATCAGCCGCTTTGTGCGGGAAATCGACCCGCGGTTTATTTCCGGCGAACGCCAATATAATGAGCCCTCGACAAATTATAGGCTTAAAGGGTACAATTTTCAGGACGACGAACCCGGAACCAAACTATCGTTCCGTAGAAACAGCACGCCTTCCTTCAATTTCCAGAAAAAGACAACACCCGAACCTGCCGGCGAATACCAGGGAGTATTTTCCGAACACAAAACCTTGCCTGTGGGACAAAAAATTCTGCACCAGAAATTCGGGCCTGGCGTTGTCATTTCCATTGAAGGCCAGGGAATTAATACCAAAGCTGTGATTGAATTCGGCACCGGCACAAAAACCCTCTTGTTGCGGTTTGCCCGGGTTCAATTGCTTTAATTAACTGGTAACCGTTTCTTTTTATCATTTTACCGGTTGCAAAAGTGCATATAAACCAACTAAAAATCATTACCTTTGCACGAAATGTCCCCTTTGTGAAATGGAAAAATCAAGCTTTTTCTTTTATAAAAATAATGCATGATAAAGCCGTGTCAGACATTTTATAACACACCGTTACGCAACAACTTTAACACTAAAATAAATGGATTATAATACCGAACGCGAAAAACTAAAGTTGCCCGAATATGGCCGCTATGTCCATGATTATGTTCAACATATAAAAACCATACCCACCCGCGAGGAAAGAACAAAAGCAGCGTACGCCCTGGTTTCTGTCATGGGATATCTGAATCCGGCCTTGCGCGACACATCCGATTTTAAACGCAAATTGTGGGATCACCTGATGATTATTGCTGATTTTGTCCTTGATGTTGAAAGCCCTTTTCCCATGCCCGACAAGGAATTGCTTGCCGAAAAGCCGCAACCCGTACGATATGACTTTAATGATATCCGAAAACGGCATTATGGCAAGCTGGTTGAACGCATGGCCCGCCGTATCCCCGACTTTGAAGACGAAGAGAGAGAGGTGCTTATTTCGCTGGTAGCCAATACCATGAAAAAAAATTACCTCAACTGGAACAAAAACGCGGTGGAAGACAATACCATTATCCAGGATTTAAAACGCTTAATCCCCGATGAGGTGGAAATTTCAGAAACCATGCAGCTCTCCGACACCCGCGATTTGATTAACCGGACAAAAATTGTTCAGAAAATCAATCCCAAGCAACAACAAAACAAGCACCGGAACCGCAAATCCATGAATAAAAAGACAAAATAATGGCCACATTTGTAGTTGAAGGAGGAAAGCCCCTCAAGGGAGAAATTACACCCCAGGGAGCAAAAAACGAAGCGCTTCAGATTATCTGCGCAGTATTACTAACGTCAGAACCGGTGACTATCAACAACATACCCGACATTAGGGATATCAACAACCTGATAGAACTGCTGCGCTGCTTTGGTGTTAAAGTACAACAAAACTCCCCTTCAAGCTACACCTTCCAGGCCGACGACGTTGACCTGGACAATTTCTACACCGAAGAATATCGCAAACAAAGCACATCGCTTCGTGGCAGCATTATGATTGTGGGCCCCATGCTGGGCCGCTTTGGGAAAGCCTACATTCCGCGCCCCGGAGGCGATAAAATAGGACGTCGCCGGTTAGACACCCATTTCATAGGAATGGAAAACCTGGGGGCAAAATTCGAATACCATTACAACGACAACGCCTTTACCGTCGAAGCCGAAAGGTTGACCGGAGCTTACATGCTCCTGGATGAGGCCTCGGTTACCGGAACCGCCAATATTCTTATGGCAGCCGTCCTGGCCAAAGGCAAAACCACCATTTACAACGCCGCCTGCGAACCCTATTTGCAACAACTGTCAAAAATGCTGGTTTCCATGGGTGCCAAAATCCAGGGAATTGGATCCAATCTTTTAACCATCGAAGGAGTTGACCAACTTGGCGGAACCGAGCACACCTGTTTGCCCGACATGATTGAAATTGGAAGTTTCATTGGCCTTGCCGCCATGACCGAGTCCGAAATTACCATAAAAAACGTCTCCTATCCCAACCTGGGAATCATTCCCGATGTTTTTCGCCGAATGGGAATTCAAATGGAACTGCGCAACGACGACATTTACATTCCTGCGCAATCGCACTACGAAATTCAGACCTACCTCGACGGTGGAATCCTGAAGGTTGATGACGCCCCATGGCCGGGCTTTACCCCCGACCTTCTGAGCGTCGTGCTGGTAACAGCCACGCAAGCAAGGGGCAGTGTTCTGATACACCAAAAAATGTTCGAATCGCGCTTGTTCTTTGTCGATAAACTCATTGACATGGGTGCCCAGATTATCCTCTGCGACCCCCACCGCGCTACGGTCATTGGTTTGGACAAATCGAACAAGCTGCGTCCCACCGTCATGACCAGTCCAGACATTCGTGCCGGGGTTGCCCTTCTCATTGCCGCCCTTAGTGCTGACGGTGTCAGTAAAATACACAACGTCGAACAAATTGACCGAGGCTATCAGCGCATTGACATCCGTTTGAAAAAAATTGGGGCTTCCATTACCCGGGTCGATTAAGCCGAGGGTGTCTAAAAAGTCCTAAACCGACTTCATTGCGAGGAGGAACGACGAAGTAATCTCGTAATTATCAAGATCTACAGATTGCTTTACTGCGTTTGCAATAACAAACCGGCATCTTTTTAAACAGCCCCTACAATTCGAGACCGTTGCAAAAGCATCTCGAGTAACTATTTTTCCTGTTTTGTGCGTTGGGTCACCCAAAAATTCATATTTCCATAGCCAATA
>JBBISE010000044.1:0-21801 GCA_037441445.1 Salinivirgaceae bacterium | reverse complement strand
TTTTACAATATTATTTCCATTTATTCTATGCTATTGCATAATGTTTTATTTTCTTGTTTATTATGTATTTCAACCCTTAATTCGCATATTTTGTATTCCCGAATAAATTAGGTCTTTTTTTTTACGGAAATGTGACGAATGTTGAAATTTCGCCGATTTGAAATTGTCCGCTGCATAAAAATTGTCAAATATTTTCAGACCTTTGCGTGGTTATAAAAAAACCGGATTGATGACCTATGAAGCGGAAAAAAGCTACTCGTTTTAAGAAAATCTACATCGAGATAACCAATGCTTGCAACCTGCAGTGCAGGTTTTGCCCGCCATCATTGCGCCGGAAGCGTTTCTTAAGTGTTATAGAAATGGCCACCATCCTTCAGAAAATTAATGGCTATACCCACTATGTTTATTTGCATGTCAAGGGAGAACCCCTGCTGCATCCAAATATAAGCGAGATTCTTGATTTATGTTTTGAACATCAATTATTGGTGGTTTTGGTAACAAATGGAACCTTTCTGAATAGCAAAGGAAACCTGTTGCTCGAAAAGCCGGCACTGCGTCAGGTAAACATTTCGTTGCATTGTTTCAACGAATTGGAAAACCAGGAAGAGAAAGAGAGATACGTCGAAGGTGTTATTTCGTTCACGAAAAAAGCCCTGTCGGAAACCGACAAAGTGATTTCATTACGGTTTTGGAATGTGGGAAAAGCCGATGACAACACCAATGAAGGAAACCGACGTTTATTCTGTACCATTGAGGATGAATTTGCCCCCGGGTTCAATATTGCGCAGAAACTGGTACCCGCCGACGGGTTAAAGATTGGGGAACGGTTGTGGATAAATTCCGACTACGAATTTGAGTGGCCCCGTCTGGAGCTGCCGGAAACAAACAAGAGCGGCACCTGCCGAGGGCTGCGCGATCAGATTGCCATCCTGGCCGACGGGACTGTTGTTCCTTGTTGTGTTGATGCTGAGGGAATTATAAAGCTGGGAAACCTGTTTGATTCCGATCTCGCCGACATTTTGGCAACCCCACGATCCCAAACTATTGTGCAGGGATTTTTAAAGTCGCAGCGGATTGAACCGCTTTGCCGCCGCTGTGGTTTTTTTTGAAGGCTCAAACGTAACCGCAATCGATTGCCGCCCCATTATTTCATCCTAAACCGTTGTTTCTCAGTTACGACCATCGGGAATTTCACTTTTTACTTCTACCTTTGAGTACAATTTTAATCTGCAAATTAAATCCTGACCTTATGCCATCATTACGTTTCGACGCTCTGAGGATGATCCTCAAAGATGCGGTAAACAAAGAACCCGCCGTGGCCAATGGCCCAATTTCGGACTATTTTGGGAAGCATGTGTTTTCCCACGATAAAATGCGCCGATACCTAAGCAAAGAAGCCAACCGCGAATTTGACAAGTGCCTGGACCTGGACGAACCCATAACGCTACGTTTGGCCGACCAAATTGCAACAGCCATGAAAACCTGGGCATCGGAAAACGGGGTAACCCACTACACCCACTGGTTTCAGCCCTTGAACGGTGCCACGGCCGAAAAACACGACGCGTTCTTCGAGTTCGACAGCCGTCAGGGGGTCATTGAACAGTTCAGCGGAAAGCTTTTGGTACAGCAGGAGCCCGATGCATCGAGTTTCCCCAGCGGAGGCATGCGGAACACTTTTGAAGCCCGCGGTTACACGGGTTGGGATCCTTCATCACCCGCGTTTATTGTTGACGGAACATTGTGTATTCCTACTGTTTTTATTTCCTACAAAGGCGATTCGCTCGATTTTAAGACACCGCTCCTGCGCTCGAAAAGGGCTTTGGACAGGGCAGCCACCAAGGTTTGCCAGATGTTCGATCCCACGGTAAAAAACGTGGTGGTGACTTTGGGTTGGGAGCAGGAATATTTTTTGGTCGATGAACGGCTGTTTCAGGCAAGACCCGATCTGGCCCTTACCGGAAGGACACTCATGGGACACCTGGCCGCGAAAAACCAACAGCTGGAAGATCATTATTTTGGGTCCATCCCCGAACGTGTGGCCAATTACATGAAGGATTTTGAATACCATGCCCATTTGTTGGGAATTCCACTGAAAACCCGCCACAACGAGGTGGCCCCAGGTCAGTTCGAATGTGCCCCTATTTTCGAAGAGGTCAACATTGCAGTCGATCACAACCAACTGCTCATGGACTTGATGAACCGCATTGCACGACACCACAAGTTCAGGGTTTTGCTGCACGAGAAACCCTTTGCCGGGGTTAATGGCAGCGGAAAACATAACAACTGGTCGATGTTAACGGACTCAGGGGTTAATCTGCTTTCGCCCGGAAATGCCCCCGACAAGAACATGCAGTTTCTTGTATTTCTTATAAATACCGTTAAAGCAGTACACGACCGCGCCGAGCTGTTAAAAGCCACCATTGTGTCTGCCGGAAACGAACACCGGTTGGGTGCCAACGAAGCACCTCCGGCAATTATGTCGGTTTTTCTGGGTAAAGAACTGAACAGTATTTTAGACCAAATTGAAGCTACCGATGCGGCCCAGTTTCTGTCGAGCACGGTTCGCCAAAAAATAAAACTGGACATTGCCAACATTCCTGAACTATTGGTTGACAACACCGACCGAAACCGCACATCGCCCTTCGCGTTTACCGGAAACCGGTTTGAATTCAGGGCAGTAGGGTCTTCGGCCAATTGTGCAGCCCCCATGATTTCGCTAAACACGGCCGTAGCCAGCCAGCTTAACCTGTTTTTGTCCGAAATGGAGGCAAAAGTCAAGGAGGGAATAGACGTCGATAACGCGATGTTCACCATTTTGCAGAAATACATTATAGAATCGAAAAAAATTCGGTTCGAAGGAAATGGCTACAGCCAGGAATGGGTTGTTGAAGCCACCGGAAGGGGCCTGTCGGCTGAACGTTCTGTTCCGTTGGTCCTTAAAGAATTTTTAGAGGAGAGAACATTGGAAATGTTCCAGAGCGAAAAGGTGTTGACCGAAAAAGAAATCCATGCCCGCCACGAAATCAGGCTTGAAACGTTCGTGAAGAATATCCAGATTGAATCGCGGGTATTGGGCGATTTGGCCATCAACCACATTATTCCCGTTGCCATTCGTTATCAAAACACGTTACTGGAAAATGTCAAGGGATTAAAAATGGTGCTTAACGATGCTGAATACCAGGAATTTGCCAAACCACACATCCAAACCATCCAGACCATTTCAAGGCACATTTCCGAAATGCGCACGTTGGTCAGCTCCATGGTCGATGCCCGAAAAAAGGCAAACAGCCTTGCGGACATCACCGAAAAAGCGTTGAGCTATGACAATGAGGTAAAACCGCACTTTGACTTTATCAGGACACACGTTGACAAGCTCGAGCTGATTTGCGACGACACCATTTGGCCCTTGCCAAAATACAGAGAATTGTTGTTTATGCGATAACCGTACCCTGAGGCTCTCGAAGGGTAAACATGCGGCACATCGAGAACCACAGCTAAAAGAAAAACGCCCCCCCCCGAATTGCTCGAAGGGGGCGTTTTTGTTTTATACCATAATGAATTATTCACGGAAAGGTACAGTGCAATTTGCGTTTTCTGCGCTAGAAAACGGGCATGCTTTCGCTGGTTTTTAGACGGAGGATTGTAGGGTGTTATTGCCTATGGGATTCTATTCAATCTGCTGGCTTGCGGGGTTCAACCTAAGAGGCGGGAAATAGCTACCACTGTTTCTTCCATCGCCCTCGATTATCGACAAACCCATCACGGCCCACCACAAAATCGACCTTTTGCATCAGAGTGGTATCCGTTTTCGCCAAACGGGTTCGTGGTGTTAGCAGAATTTTTTCTCCATGGTGATCCCACACCGAAACAGGATTGTCAACAACAAAATGACTTGCCTGTGTCAGGTTTGCCTTGTAAAACGAAGAAAGTTTGGAAATGTAGTCGTGTACCAGAACCGATGTGTCTGTCTGCAAGGAGTGTACCTGGTTGGCTTCGACAATAAAAACCGGATTGTGCATTGCCCTGTAAACGTGAATTTCGCGTTGCTGCCATTGCCAATGCCGGGTTGCTATACCGTAACCCAGCAATAGCAGTAAAGAAAGGGACGAAAGTTGCAGGATTTTGAGGCTTCGGTTGTTGAGAAAGCTAAATATCAACAGGATAAGGGCATACAGCCCCAATAGTAATACCCCGTCGATATAAATACCGTTTAGAAGGCTTGCCGGAAGCTGGGCAACCCACTCGGTGTAGTTGTTCATTATTTTTAGCATCAGGTTTAAAGCCCAGGCTAACACTTTTGCCGCAGGTTCAAAAAAGCTGATGGCCAGAAAAACAACCGTACCTTGCATAATAAAACCCACTAAAGGAACAATCAGCAGGTTGCTTAAAAGAAAATACGTTGGAAACTGGTTAAAGTAGAAAAGGCTGATGGGGGTTGTTGCCAATTGTGCTGCCAACGAAAGGGCGCACAGGCTCCAGATTTTATCGGGGATACTGCGTTCAAAAAAGAACAAGTTGTATATAGGTTTATAGAATTGAAAGATTCCAAAAACTGCCAGGTACGAAAGTTGAAAACCTACTTCATAAATAATATTCGGGTCAACAACCACTAAAAAGAAAGCTGACGCAAACAGCGCATTCTCGCTGGCATACCTGCGCCCCGAAGCCTCGCCAACAACAAGAAACGAAAACATCAGTACAGCGCGGTTGACGGATGGAGCCATGCCCGTAAAAAAGGCGTAAAGCCAAAGAAAAACAATGATAATAAAAACCCGAAACAGCTTACCCATGCGAAAAAAAACCAATGGTTTCACCACCCATCCTAAAATCAGGTAAATAATTCCTATGTGCAAACCGCTAACAGCCAAAACGTGCATCAACCCGGCAGTAGAAAAGGCACTGCGCAGTTCGGGGTCGAGGGTTGCCTTATCGCCCGTTGTAAGGGCTGTCAGAACTGCCAGTTGATTGTCGGTAATTCCATTACTAACAAAGGTTTTTTGCAGCCAATCCCTGATTTCAGAAATCCAGACCCGAAGAAAAAAGGGTTTTTGGTAACCCATGGAACTGCACGATTCCTTGGTTAGTGCAGCACTATAGTATATCTGTTTTCGGTTAGCCCAGGTTTTATAATCGAATTCGCCGGGGTTTCCCCGGTTTTCAATTTTCCGTATCGTACCCATGCAATAAAGCATCTCGCCTTCGCGCCAGTTGGCTAGTGATGAATCTGCTATTAGCCTGATTTTTATTACATTATTTTCGAAACGTTGGCTATCAACACCAAAGAGTCGGGCAGTATATCTGGCTTTTTGATTAACAACACCCTCGTTCTTCTCAATGAGTACGGAAAATTTCACCGTACTATTAAATTCGGGAACCTCTGTTAACGGACGTGCATTCTGGGTGAGGGCAAAACCGGAAACAAAACACAGTGTATTAAATGCCAAACCCCAGACTAAATCAAGTGTTAGGGAACGGGTTAACCTGATTGTGAAAATTAACGCCACAAGCAGCAACGCCAAAACCAATAGAAGGGGCAGGAATGGTGCTACAATGTATTGAGCAACAATAATCCCGGCAACAGTAAACACAAACGGTCTGAAAAATGGCGATTGTTTGATAAAGGATACCATGGCTAGGCTTGTGGATTTCTTTGTCGAACCGGTTAATGTTTATACCGCACAATTTCGTATAATCCTCTGGGAAGAAACAATTTAAGAATAATGGCCAACATGAAACACAGCAATCCATAAAGCCCCATGATATAAAACCAGGGTAGCGGGATTTGTTCGCGGAAGTGTGTTATGACAATACCAACCACAATGATTGTGGCTAAAAAAAGGAGAAACTTCGCAACAATTCTATATTTTATTGTAAACTTAAACACGTTGACAGCAATGAATACCTGCACAGCCGCGGCAAAGGTCTGGGTTGTAAGGCTGACAACGGCAGCACCGGTTGCGTTGAAACGGGGAATCAGGATTAAGTTAAGCACAATGTTCAGCAACATGGCAACGGAGGCCATAATGTTCAATTGCCGCATGGAGCCATTGGCAGTCAGCAATGTGCCGAAAATATAGGTTGTGGCAATGGGCACAAAACCCATGATTAAAATCCCGAATATGGTAACGCTGTAGTCGTCGCGGTGATGGTAAAGCATTTCCATAATCTCGTAGCGGAAAAAGAAGCATCCCAAAGCCAGAATAAATGCGGGCACAATAAGGAGCATTAATGCCAGATTTACAATTTGCCCCACGTTCTCTTTGGTTTTAATCATGTACGAAAAAATGGGCAACAACAATCCCGCAAACAGGTATGCAAACATGGTGGCGGCATCCAGAACCCGGAACCCTTGGGCATAAATCCCGGCATCGGCCTCGCCACCGGGCAAAAGACGTTCTATCATTATGGAGTCGAGACGGTTATAAAAAGCCATTAGCAGAATAAGAAGGGCATAGGGAAAACTCTGTTTCAGAATTACCCGGCTGAACGCCATATCCAATGTAAACCGGAACGAGTCAATTTTGCGGAATATTACGGCTAAACCAATCAGGGTAGTTAAAACATACGAAACAGTCTGGGCGTAAACAAACCACTCGATTTCAAACGGAGTATTGGTTGCCCGTCCCCAAAGCAAAAAAGAACAAATGGCAATCATCAGAAAGCGGTCAACCACCGACATAACACTGTCGGTTTTAAACATTTGCAGAGCCGAAATGTTGCTTCGGACGTAAAGTATAAACGATACAAGAAACTGATTGAATATCAACAACAAAAGCATGTTCAGTTGGGCTCCGCGATATCCCACTATCAAGGCCAGCGATAGCGTAATAACGGCATAGGCAAAAGCAAGAATAAATTTCAGGGCCACCAGGTTCGAGAAATGTTTTGTCAGCAGAAACTGGTGTTGTGCTATGTTGCGGTTGTTGTAATTGGTTATACCAATGTCCAGAAGGATGTTGAGTACAAGTGAGAAATTGAACAGGGCAAAATAAATTCCGTAAGCGCTTTCACCCACCGATAATTGTATGCTGCGGTCGATTCCAAAAACCCAAAAGGGCTTAACCAACAAGTTAAGCAACAAAAGTAGAGCTAAGTTGGTTACAAACGTTCGTTTCAATTTTCGCGCGCTAATAGATGTCAGTTGCAAATATAAAGAATAATTGTTTTGCTCCAACTATTGCAAACGATTGCAATTGAGGAATGCACCTTTTGGGGCAAAATACTGTGTGTTATGGAGTGTATTCAACAATCATTAATCCGTCGCGAATGGGCAAAAGAACATTTTGGAAACAAGAATCGTTCTGCACCATGCCGTTAAACTCCATAAGCGCAAGGGTGGACGGGTCGGTGTAGGTTTCCGGATCAAGTACTTTATTGTCCCACAACACGTTGTCGGCAATAATAAAGGCGCCAGGGTTCAGCAGGGGCTTAATGGCGGTCAGGTAGGCTGGATATTCTGTTTTGTCGGCATCAATAAAAACCAAATCAAATTTCTCGGCCAGATAGGGCAAGACCGATAAAACCTCGCCAACAATAAGTTTAAGTTGTCCGGCGCCCTGGTAACGGGAAAAGTTGTCGTTGATTAAATCCTCGAGTTCGTCGTTGCTTTCTACGGTTATTAAGATTCCGTCATGGGTTAGCCCTTCGGCCAAACAAAGTGCCGAGTATCCGGTGAAGGTTCCCAATTCCAAAACCCGCTTCGGTTTTATCATACGGCTTAACGCCGATAAGAGGCGCCCCTGAACGTGCCCTGACAGCATACGGGGCTGAAGTACGTTAAGGTGTGTCTGGCGGTTTATTTGGTAAAGCAAATGAGGCTCGGGCGAGGTGTGTGCCGCAATATATTCGTTCAGATCTGTTTTTGGGATTGACATATGTTTTACATGAATAGCAGGGTTGACATTTCGCGATCCTGAAAGAGTTCGTGTGCAGTGTTCAGTATTTCGGTGTTTGTTATAGATTCAATTTCGGTCAATATTTCCCCAATGGTCCAAATCCGTCCATGAATCAGCACCGATTTGGCTGAGGATAGCATTACGCTCGACGTGTTTTCTGATCCCAGAATAACTTGTCCCAGCAATTGCCGTTTGGCGTTGTGGAGCTGCATGGTGCCCAGTTTGGATTGGGTTAGTTTGTTTATTTCTTTATAAACCAATTCCTTGCATCGTTCAACGTTGTCTGCATCGGTTCCGAAGTAAATACCGAAACTTCCACAGTCCGAAAAAGGATAATAAAAGGCATCGACCTGGTAAACCAAACCATGCTTTTCGCGCAGCATCAGGTTAAGCCTCGAGTTCATGCCCGGCCCGCCCAGGAGGTTTGTCAGTACCCTAAGGCTCAGTCGGTGATTGCTGTGGGCATCGAAAGCGCGGGTGCCAATAATGCAATGGGCCTGGTGTGTTTTCTTCCTGACTATAGTATTAAAGGTTTCCGACGGTTCGGGTCTTGTCCTTCCAACCGGTGAACTTGCCTGACCAAAACCGGTGAAAAGTTTACCGGCAAGCTCTATTACTTTCTGAAAACGGACATTGCCAGCCGAGCATATCACTGTATGTGAGGGCGTTATCTGTCGACTCCAATATTCGTTCAAGCTTTTATTATCAAATCGTTTTAACGATTTTTCGGTTCCCAAAATATTTCGCCCCATGGAGTGGAGCGGGAACAATTGTTCGTCGAAAACATCGAAAATCAGTTCCGATGGGGAATCCTTGTACATGTTAATTTCTTCGGCAACCACCTCTTTTTCCCTGGCAATTTCCTTTCCGGGAAAGGTTGAGTTGAAAGTCAGGTCGGCAATAAGCTCAACAGCGCGGTCAAAAAACTGCTTTGGGAAACTGGAGTTAATGACAATGAACTCCTTGGTAGTATAGGCATCAATTTCGCCGCCAACGTCTTCCATGCGGCTTAAGATATGGTAAGGTTTCCGTTTCCTTGTACCCTTGAAAAGCATGTGTTCAATAAAATGGGCCATTCCATGCTCCAGAGGTAGCTCATCGCGCGAACCGGAGCCAAAAACAACCCCGAAATGGGCTACCAGACTTTCGTCGGGGATATGCACCAGCCGGAGACCATTGGGAAAAGTATGTTGTTGGAATTCAATCATTATTGCATCATAAACCTAAATGAAAATCGGGGGCAAAGATAGCTTTTTAAAACTGATTATTTTATTTTTGGACTTTTTAAGCCTGAAACAAAACACAAAAGTGATTGAATGCGCGTTGAACGAAGTTTCAGCCAAACAGTAGGTTGTCCTTTTACAATCCCTTTGCCAGTTCAGGAAAATGACTGCAAAAAAAGGATTCCCAATAGCATCCCATTGCAAACAGAAAAGCCCGCCTTACCCATTTGTACCCGACAACAAACGAATGTTAGCCGACTTTACCTGCTTAAAAACCGAATCGGGGTTATAGGTGGTGGTTATTTTGCATCATCAAACTATTCGAAAACAAACTAAAAACAAATCGATTATGGAAACTTTCAACAAAGTAGAAATTCAGGGTCTCCTAGGACAAGATGCTGACGTAAAAACATTCGAAGGCGGACGCACACTCATTAACCTTAACGTGGCCACCAACGAAAGCTACAAAAACCAAAAGGGCGAGTGGGTTACTGTCACAACCTGGCACCGCGTGTCGCAATGGCGCACCAAAACAGACGAGAAATTGAACGCGGGATTGAAAAAAGGGGCGCTGGTGCTGGTGCATGGCAAACTCAACACCCGCAAATATACTGACAAAAGCGGCCAGGAACGCTATCTGACCGAAATTGTAGCACAGAAAATTGAATTGGTGAAGGTGGAAACTCCGGTTTAAAAAATGCCGTTGCCAAGTGATGGCCGGGGTTTGCAATCGGCCATCACCTTTTTAATTAAACCGATAGGAAAACTTAATCAGAAAAACGTGGTGTGGCACCGACGAGAACAAGGTATCAACATCACCCGACAACAAAGCACTTTGGGTGTTTTCCCAACTGCTTTTGCCATGTGTCCAGACAGCAAAAAGGGTCGAACCGGGTTTAAATTCCCAGCGTAAAACCATGGTCGATTGCAGGTCGAGATAATTGAAGTTGGGGTCATCGAACCGGTAATCGATGGTTCCGTCGAGGTTCTCATCAACGCCAATCTCTTCGTTATCAGACATGTAAGTCACCTGGCCGGGCACAAAGGAGCTAAAACGGTTGTTAAAACTGGTGGCTATGGGGTCGGTAATGTATTTATAGTTTGTAAATGTGCCACTGCTCAAATAGGGTCGTCCAAAGTACTGGATACTCAGGTTGGGGCCGACGCTATACTCTACCCTTAGCGACATATACCAGGTATCGCGGTCAATGGTTCCACGAACATATCGCTTATTGGTTCCAAAATCAGGGTTTGCAACATATTGCAATTCGTTTCTCTGGTAAGCATAACCAGGGCTAACACGGATAAGGAGGCTCCGGATTGGCCTGTACGTGAGGTTCAGATACGCTTCCTGATTAAAACTGTAATCCAGATCGCCAAACTGGGTATATCCACCGACATCCACTATAAAATCCTTTCTTTGGTCCGAACCAATATTGTACCAGGATGATGTTGAGCCCGGGACACGCATGATTGGTCCTCCGCGAAGCGCTGTGGCACTTTTACTTTCGCCTTGACGGTTTACGCCCATGCTTATATACCAATAATTTGTAAACTGCGAGTAAACATTAACGTTTCTTCCGGCATAGGTCGATAGGGCATCGAAATTCCATCCAGTCCACTGGTTGAAATTAAGGTTCACGTTTCTGAAAATCCCTTTGGGTTCCCAGTATCGCAATCCAACCCAAAAAGCCTGAAAAATGTCATCAACAGATTGAATATAGCCTATGTCGTTGATTTCCAGCATTGGCGTTTGCCATGACACCATGCCCATATACCGCAGGTGCCCCTCTCCGACTTTACCTATGTTAATTAACCCTCCGTTACCCGTCAACGAAGTACGCGCAGAGTCAACCCGGTGGTTAACCCGGTCGGGGCGCTGCAGATAACGTGCCGGGGCAAGCTGTGTTTCCAAAATAGCTTCTTTTGTACCTTCAACACGGCTTGTATATATTTTGGCAGCAACCTGATATTTTTTGTTTGCCCAGTTGTGTTCAACTCCAAGGCCACCAGAATAGGCGTTTTTATGGAGGATTTCCGCAGCATTTTCGTCCAACTGACGGTTGGTTGATGTTACCAGTCCCGAAAACACGGTGTTTCCCTTGTTGAATTCCTGCTTCAGTGTTGCCACCGAATAATTTGTCAAAGGTTCGACCACCTGTTTTCGCCCGGCACCAACACTGTCGATAAGGGCGTAGGCATTGGCCGTAAGTGTCTCCAGTAACCCAACCGACATTCCGTTGTGTGTCCGCCCGGTGATTTTTGCCGCACCCAGGATGGTGGTGTTGGCAGGAATATTGGCATACTCATTGTCATTCAGCGAAACATCGAGCTGTGGTGAACGTCCGATGCGCCGCGAATAAAAAAGGTTGTTAAATGATTGGTCGCCATCTCCAAAAGCCAGTGGAAAGCTTAGCAGGTTGCTGCCTTCAATAAAAAACGGCCGTTTTTCCTCAAAGTATGTTTCGAAGGCCGTCAGGTTAACGGTTGCCGGGTCGGCTTCAACCTGTCCAAAATCGGGGTTGACCGTCAAATCGATTGTAAAATTGTTGGTGATACCAATTTTGGCATCAATGCCGCCGTTAAAATCGCTGCTTTTTCCAGTGCGGAAAAGATTTCCGGCTTCGGGCTTATAACTTTCGGTTTTTGCTACAACATAGGGTGCGACCTCAATTTGCTTCTTTGGTTTCAGTCCATTAAAACCATTCATCTCGCCAAACAAATGGACAAAGCCGGGAGCGTCCTTGGGTATGTGTTGCCACATTGACTCTTCCTAGTTTCGGTGAATCCCCCTCATGACCTGTAAACCCCAGATCATTTCATCCGAAGGTTTGAAGCGCAATTGGTTAAGGGGGATTTTCATTTCAGCAGTCCAGCCTGAATCAACGCGGGCTGTTTTGACATACCAAATAGGATCCCAGTTAGCATCTTCGCGGTTTCCATCTTCTGTTATTATCATGTCACGTTTTATTCCCATGGCATTGACAATGAAGCAGAAAGCAGTCCTCTTGTCGTTGTAACTGTCTAAACCCAGGGCAATCCAGTCACCATCAATATCGTCCCTGCGGGTAACGCGGGCTGATATTTTATCGGGTTCCGTGTCGTACATGTGGAGAGCAGCATATAAAAAATCGGCATCATAGGCAACCTTAAAACGGGTTTTCTGCGAGGGTTCTTTCCCGTCATGCGGTTGACTTTGAATGAAATCCCCAGTCCAATTTTCCTTTTGCCACACGGGATCATCAAGAATTCCGTCAATAACCGGCGGATGTGGATTTACAGGGGTTGCCGTATAGGTCTTTTTGGCAACCGGATTGGAGAAGCTAAGCTTTGAAGCTGCCAGCATGAACAAAAACGGAAGCAGCAAGAACAGGAAGTTTGCCATGGTTTTGCGGTTTTTAGGTTTTAAGGGTCAATAGGCAGAAAAAGTGACGAAAGCTTGTCGTCAATGTTGCATGCTCAGGAAAAATTTCTTTTCAAAATAAGAAAAGAAGTTGTTTTTTTTGTTGTTGCATAACGGCTGTCTAGGCGCATGCCCACAACCCAAATTATACCATTTTGATCGGCCAGTACAAGCTGGTTTTTTCTATCTGCAGGGTTTACCTTGGCATTGGTCAGAAAATCGCTCACTTTTTTAGAACCCTTCATCCCCAGGGGATAAAACCGATCTCCTGACTGCCATGGCCGCAGGATGAGGGGTAGTGTTACTTTTTGAAAATCAACGCACTCGGTATTTTTGTCAGAAGAGTAGGCCTGGGTCTCGTCCTTTTCGGATTGTTCAATAGTAAAACCAAAAGCATTGGAAACCAGAAAAGGTACTGTGTTGATTTTAAGATTTTCGGGATTGGTTTTCCCAGTGTTTTCTAAAATAACAATGGTGTTACGATCGCGTATCACAGTATATTGTCCGGCCTGCAAGGTTTTTCCCGTTTGTAACCCTAATGTACTAAGGCATTCCGCCGCCTGGTTGCCACCAAAGCCCAAACCCGACAACACTTCAAAAAGCATCAGTCGTTGGGTTGATGCGTCATCGTCGGGGTTTAGCTCAAGGTTAAACCCATGTTCAATCAGTGTAAGCCGTCTGTCCATGAGTTCATGAAGGCGCCGGGTCGAAAAATGGTACCAGTCGTTCCAGATTTCCATGTTTCGTTCCATGGTGTTTACAAAGGACGGATTAATTTTTTCGATTTGGGGAATAACATTGTTACGCAGGCGGTTACGGGGAATGGAACAATCATCATTGCTCGAATCCTTTCGGAAAGGGATGTTGTTCCGTCTGGCAAAAAGTTCAATTTCGGTACGGGTGGCAAATAGCAATGGCCTGACAATGAACCCCTGACGTGGCTGCATGCCTGTCAGGCCGCGCAAACCCGATCCTCTGGTGATATTCAGGAAAAACGTTTCCACGTTGTCGTTCAGGTGATGCCCGGTGGCAACACACTCAGCTCCAACGCCTTGTCGCAACATTTCGAACCAGTCGTAGCGCAATGCGCGGGCAGCCATCTCCACAGAAACCTGCTGATTCCGGGCAACAGCTTTTGTGTCGAAGGATTTTGTGTAACATGGAATGTTGTTTCGAGTACAGAAATCGACAACCAATTGCTGATCGAGATCACATTCGCCAGGTCTGAGATTAAAATTACAATGCGCTGCGGTAAGACTATATCCGGCTTTCTTCAACAAAGCCAACAGAACCATGCTGTCGGCACCACCACTAACAGCTGCCAAAATATGGCAACCTGGTCTTACAAGTTCATGTTTTTGGATATAATTTTGAAACTGGCCGTACACAAGTGCATTTTTTGCAAAAGTACAACATATTTTACTCAAAAGGGAAAACAGGCACTTATGTCTTTGCTTTTAAACTTGTGGGCAGATAAACGGATACCGCAGTTCCTTGCCCAGGTTTGCTGTTAATTTCTATTCGCCCGTCGTGCCGCTCAATGGTCTGGTACGACATGTACATGCCCAGTCCTGTTCCTTTGCCCACTTCCTTTGTGGTAAAGAAAGGATCAAAAATTTTACGAAGGCTTTCAGGGCTGATTCCCACGCCCGTATCCTCGAACACAACAATAACCTGTTTGAAATCATGATCATAGTGTGTTTTAATGGTGATTGTACCCTGACCGGGAATGGCGTCAATGGCATTGGAAATAATATTCATAAACACACGCGATATTCCTGTTGGATCAGCAACAATATGCGGAATACCCTGAAACTGTTCCACTATGGTTATACGGTTGCCCAGTTTTGATTTAAAAAGAACCAACGTGTCGCGAATGTTCTTTTCAATATCAAATAAAACATATTGTAACTCGCCGGTGCGGGAATAAGTCATCAGGTTTTGAATGATGTTGTTTGTGCGTGTTACACCGGTTTCTATATTAGAAATCAGAAACCTAATGGAATCGAACGTTCCCTCGACCGACAATGTCTTTTCCAGTTCAAGCAGCTCGGGGTTATCACTTTTTGATTGAAAGGGTTCCAGTTCGGCGTACAATTTCACTAGTCTTTCCAAATCTTCGGTCAGAACGGAGAGTGCCTGATAACTGCCACTGATAAAATTCACCGGGTTGTTTATTTCATGGGCTATTCCTGCGGTGAGCATACCCAGAGAAGCCATTTTTTCGGTTTGAATTAGTTGGTTTTGTGTTTGCCTCAGAATGATAACGTTTTTCTCGAGCTCTACTTTTCTGAGGTTCAGTTCTTCGTTGGTGCGGGTCAGATTCTGGTTCAGTTCCAATACCTCATTCGTACGCTCCTGAACAAGCTCCTCGAGCCGGTTGCGGTGTCTTTTCAGTTCAGTGATATCTTGTATTGTTACCAAAACCCGGCTGTAGTTGGTCTCGGCTCCGGGCATAACAATCCACCGGACAATAACATCAATTGGTTCTCCATTCTTTTTTCGACGCTGGGTTTGATAGGTAATATTTGATTGCCTTTTTTTAATCGCTTCCACCGAAAGGGAGAGGTTCTCAAGGGATTTAGCGGTATAGGTGTGGTGAAAGTTCGATATAAAGTCAAACTTCTCTGTAAAACCAAACAGTTCAAGAGTTGCTTGATTAGCATCAACAACCTGCACTTTAGCAAACGTTTTGTATGGGTCCTCGCTGTATTCAAAATTTCCATCCTCATTTTCTATCTGATTTTCAATATCAACGCGTTCCACAATTTTGCTAAGGTCAACCTGATAAATGGCCACTGGCGAATTTTCGAACAGGTTGCGAAAATATTTATTGGATAGCTGAAGTTCTATGGTGCGCTCAGCAACCAACTGTTCGAGCCGGGAATTTATTCTCATCTTCGCTTTAAATGCTTTGAAAGCCAAATAAAGAGCAATGGCCAAGAGAATGGTTAGGGCAAAAACTACAAAAATAAATTTTTGCTGCATGCCAATAACCGTTTCCTTTTCGAAAATGGTTTGTGTTTTTTGCTCAATCTCTTTTTGGATGAATTGGATTTGTTGTTGTTTAATTTCAACCTCCCTTTTGCGCAAAACCATTTGCGAATCGAGCGTTGCCAGGTTCACGCGGTTTTGTTCAATAGCATCCAACTGCCTGTGAAGTTCATTTTGCAGCAATTTACTTTGGTTGATGCGCTGTGCCAATTGAACCGAAATTGCAGAAAGAGTACTGTCTTTCACTTCCACCGAATTCTTCAACATCATGTATTCCTTGTAAGAGGCGTCAATTTTAGCCTGTAAATCGCTGACTGAGGCTGTCAGTGTATCAATGTATTTCTGGTATGCTTCCTTTTCGGTTTGTAGTAAATTTATCTCGTTTTGAAATGTAGCCAGTTTTTCTGATTCAACACGGAGCTGTTCATTGGTTTGAATGTACAAATCCTTGATATCAACGAAGGATCCACCATGAATTACGATTTCGGGCGAATAGGTAAGCCCCGAACTTTGAATATTCTGCGTATTAACATCGTAACCCAGGGTTTTTGTTGTATAGTCGTATCGAAGGTTAATCATGGTAAAAACCCGGTTCGGGTTTTTATTGGTAATGACCAAAATGGGTTTGTCTTTTATACGTTGATACAGATTAATCACTTGATTGTTAAACGTTTCATCGAGGTAGAGAATATGGACGGGTTGTAAGGGCTGGTTGATATCAACATGAAAAACTTCGATTGGTTTCCCGTTTAGGGTATTTCGCTCAGCCAGATACTTTAGGGAATGGAAGACCTGCGAATCCTGTTCAAGAATCCCAATTTTGTATGCTTTAAAATTGCGCTCATGAGGCCAGGTTGTGTACTTCCCGAAGTTATAAATCAGAGCTGCTTTTACAGCGGGTTCTATGGTTTGGGCGGTTACAAACGGAGAAAGGACAAAAAATATGGAAGCCACAAACCCAGTTTTGGCACCTACGCGAAAAATAACTGAATCCCATTTGCCTTTAGTCATACTATTTACACTAAACATTGGTATTCAAGGGACAACAGAATCTTACCCTTTAGCGCATACCCGTTTCTATTCTCCAAGGGATAAGCATAACGTTTCCGGTCATGTTCAAAGATAGGACATTTTTTAATGAAATAAACAATTTAAAAACGGTGGAGGTTATGAAATCCTTCAATTTTTGCTATATTGAAACCGTTTTGATTTTTTTCGATTAAAATATCTATATTTGAAATCAGAAACATTGGTTTTATGGGCAAAAACAACCTAAAGTGTTTAATTGTTGACGACGACGAACTGGTAGCCGATATCCTGCGGGAATACATTAAGAAGGTGCCGCAGCTCGAGTTGATTTCAATTTTAACAAACACAATGTCAGCTCGGGAGAAACTAATGAAATCGAAAATTGATGTCCTGTTCCTTGATGTTGAAATGCCCGGTCTGAGTGGTATTGACCTTCTGAAAAGCCTGCCTCACAAACCCCATGTTGTTTTAATGTCAGGCAATAAAGATTACGCAGTCGAGGGGTTTAACCTCGATGTTATTGACTTTATGCTTAAACCCATATCGTTCGACCGTTTTCTGAAATCCATTTCGAAAGTGGAACTGGCCATTAGCCCAAGACAATCAGGAAACGAAATGCCTGATTCCATTTACGTGAACGAAAACAAGCGGATGGTGCGCATTAACCTTTCCGAGATTTATTACATTGAAAGTATAAAGGATTATTCAAGAATAGTTCTAAAAGAAAAACATGTTATAACCCATCAGCAAATTTCGCACTTCGAGAAAATGCTGTCACCCGAAAAGTTCATTCGCGTCCATCGAAGCGTGATTGCTGCTGTTGATAAGATAGAATCGTTTTCAGCCTCGTCCATAGACGTTGGCATAGCCGAACTTCCTATTGGCAGCAGCTATAAGCAGCAAGTAATTGATTTGCTTAAGGATATGACAAAGTAAAACAAATCGTCATTGTTTGAACAAAACTTTCCATTAGTTGCAATGAAATTTTTTTTTTCTTTCCTTCTCCTACCCTTAGCTCTCATGTCTCAGACAGATGGGACGACCGTTGATTTCACGGGAAAGAAGCTCATTAGAAACTACTTGCCAAGTGATTACAATGGTGGTACCCAAAACTGGAATATCTGCACCGACAATAACGGCCTCATATACATTGGTAACCAAAACGGGATATTAATTTATGATGGCGCGCGATGGAAAATTCTCCAATCACGTAACAGAACCACAGTTCGTTCCATTGCCGTTGACAGCCTTGGGGTTGTTTATTACGGCGCAATCGGCGAGTTTGGGTTCCTCAAATACGACAAATCCGGAAACCCACATGTTGAAGTGCTATCAGAGCTTATACAGTTTGAAAGCGACGATGTCTGGAGTATCAATGTTTTTGGAGATAATAAAGTCTGTTTCCAAACCGATAAAACCCTTTTTATAAAAAGCCACGATAAAATCGAGTCGATTCCTTCTACCAGTGGGTACTTTTACCTGACCTTTAAAGTAGAGAATGCCCTGTATGTCCACGAAATGGGCCTTGGAGGGCGTTTGCTTACCGATACTTCGTTTCACGTAATCCGAGGCACCGAAATGTTCCGGGATCAACGAGTCGATTTTGTTGTCCCCGATAGTAAAAACCGATTAACCCTTGGTACACGAAGCGGCGACTTTTTCCGGGCCAACCTTTATACCCGCCAAAAACCTTACCTGGGTGCATTGCGCAAAATTACACTTCCAACCCAGGCTAAACCATTGGAATGGAGCATTTATTGTGGCCGCCACATTACCGATGATGTTCTGGCGATAGGCTCAACCCAACAAGGCTTGTTTGTTATTGATACACTGGGGAAAATTCTTTTTAACGGGAACATGAACAACCAATTCTCTTCTGATGCCATTTACGACATTCTGCTTACCGATGACGGTGTCCTTTGGCTTGCCCAGGACTTGGGTGTCAGTAAAATGGATATTGGATCAGATCTTAATTTCTGGGACTACTCACTTGGCCTGAAGGGCAGCATATCATCTATGCAGGTATTCAAAAACCGCTTTTATTGCACAACCGGATATGGCCTGTTTGTACTCGAAGAGGCTGGCGGCCTTGGACAGCCACAACGCTTTAATCAGGTCAGTGGAATTAAATCGCAAGCATGGGGAACCAAAGTGGTAGAAACCCAAAGCGGTGAAAAATTGTTGGTCGCCACAGGTGAGGGACTCTTTGAAATCGACAATACTGCCTCTAAAATTGCCGATGTCCAAAACTCTTATTCCATTGAGTTTGTCAAAAAACCCGTACCCATGGTTATTCTGGGCCACGAAAACGGAATCTCGTTTTATTCATTGCAAAACAACAAATTTAAACACCTGCAGAAAAAAATCGACGCAAAAGGACAAGTGCGCCGCTTGGTGGCCGACAACACCGGAAACGTTTGGTACAATGTGCGTTACAAAGGTGTTTACCGGTTCAGCCTGAGCGATGTGCTTTCACACGACAAAACCCCTGTTCAAACACAAAAATATGTTTCTGATTCGGTTCAGAATTACCGCCTGACCGACATGTTTAATCTGAACGGAAAGCTTTATATCACGGTCAATGGGCAGGTTTTTGAACCCAACATTGACATGGGCACTTTGGTTCCGACAGACTATTTTTCCAGGAAATTTGAAAATGGAAAACATCCCATTGTTATTGTCGATTACGATAAACGGAACAACCGCGTTTGGATAAACGGGCATTACGTGTTTCAAAACAACGAATCGGAAAACCATCACGCTGATAGTCTTGCCATTAGCATGTATGACTTTAATTTCATTAACAACACATACATTCACCAGGATCACATTTGGCTGGCCACCGAAAAAGGACTCTACCGGGTAAAAACATCGTCGGTCGAGCCGGAATATGAAATTAGAAAGCCCCTTATTTCGCAACTGACAACCCTTAATGATACGCTGGGATTAATTGGATCAACAATTAAACCGGAATTTACCTGGCCCATCGATAAAATATCGTTTCATTTTTCATCAACAAACCACCGTGGGGCCAATCGAATCCGGTTTAAATACAAACTGCACGGTTTCGACCGCAATCATGAAGAAATTGAACAGGCCTACGAAAAGTCTTACACCAACCTGCTTCCTGGTGACTATATGTTTGAGCTGGTAACCATTGATGCCCATAACCGCGAGAGTAAACCGGCATTGGTCGAATTTTCGATATCCGCACCTTGGTACCTCTCTGTCTATGCACTCATTATCTACATTTTTACGTGGTTTTTCCTGGTATCACTTTACATCCGCCGACGCACCAAAAAACTCAGAAGAATAAAAACACGCCTCGAGAAGCAGGTGAAAATCCGAACTGCCCAAATTGAAGCACAAAATGCCGAATTGAGCAAACTCTCCATCATAGCCGAAAAAACTGACAATGCGGTTTCAGTCTTTGACCCCGAAGGAAAACTTTTATGGTGCAACGATGCGTTCAACAAGATATATGGTTATACAGCCGAGGAATTCTCCGCTGTCAAAGGAACCCGTGTTTTTAAAACACACGAATTCCAGAGTGTTCGGGATGCCTACCAAAATTGCCTCAAGACAAAACAAAGCGTTCGCTACGAGTTTTTCACCACCAACCGTTACGACGAAGGCGTCTGGATTCAAACAACCCTGACTCCCATTGTCGATACACACGGAAATATAGTACAGTTGATTGCTGTTGACACCGATGTTACCAACATAAAAAATGCCGATGAAGAAATCCGCTTTCAAAAGGAGCAATTAGAAATAAAAAATCACGAACTTAAAGAACTGAGCGCCATTGCCGAAGAGACAGACAATGCAGTAATTATTGCCGATCGCTCGGGAAAAATAATGTGGATTAACAAGGGTTTCACAAAAATTTACGGATACACTTTTGATGAGCTTCTGGCACAGGGCGATAACCTGACAGACCTGAGCAGTAACCCCGATTTGGAAAGTTGGATACGCGAATGGCCAGCCGGACAGGTTTCTCTTTTTTACGAGTCGCAAAACCGCACAAAAGATAAACATTTGGTTTGGGCGCACACAACTATTACCTCAGTCCGCAATGACCTTGGTGAAATTACACGCTTAATAGCCATTGACAGTGATATTTCCAAAGTAAAAGATGCCGAAGAGGAAATTGCCCGACAAAAGCAACAACTGGAACAACTGAACGCCACTAAAGACAAATTTTTCAGTATCATAGGACACGATTTGCGGAGTCCCTTTGGCAATTTCATTGGCATTACAAACCTGATACTTCAAAACTTTGGTGATTATGATAAAGAAAATCTACTGCAATATATAATTAAGTTAAACCGCTCGGCACAAAACAGTTACAATCTACTCGAAAATCTGTTGGCCTGGGCAAAAAGCCAGCGGGGAACCCTTGGCTTTAATCCCAAAGATGCTGATTTGACCGAAATAATCGAGGAAAACATTGCCCTTCTTATGCCTTTTGCTGAAAGGAAAAACCTGCAAATAAGGCAGGACTACACCCGCAAATTCTTTGCCTGTGTCGATGAAGACATGATTAATACCGTGGTGCGTAACCTTTTGTTTAATTCCTTGAAATATTCGCTCCCAGGAGGAGAAATCACCGTGCGTATCGAGGAATGCCAGGATAAAGTGTGCATCAGCATAAGCGATACCGGTGTTGGCATATCTCTGGAAGACCAGAACAAATTGTTCACTCTAGACAATGTACATACCACCCTTGGAACCGAGAACGAGCGTGGAACCGGCCTTGGACTGGTTTTATGCACAGAGTTTGTCAGAGCTCATGGCGGTGAAATTGGCGTTGAAAGCGAATTGGGAAAAGGAAGCCATTTTTGGTTCAGCATACCTTCAATTTCTGTAATCTAAATAGGGCTTTAATAAGGGGCTATTCCGGTTTGACAGAGTAGAGTGAATCATCCTTTTGTCTTGATTTATGGTTACTTTTTGCTTGATCAAAAAGTAACCACGACGTCAGGTACAAGGTTTTTTCGCTGATGCGTCGAAATTCCTTGCTCTAAAGAGCATGATATTCCATTCTAGGCATATAAATATGAGCAGAATAAGAGATTTTCATCTGACCCTAAATATTAAACGCCTACATGCAAATCGATAATTTGGCCAACAAAATATCTGGGAAACCCAAGTGTATGGGTGTTGCTATTGAGAAGAAAACAGACCCCTGCTCTTAATACAACTCCTGTTTTGTGCGTTGGGTCACCCAAAAATTCATATTTCCATAGCCAATAAT
>JBBISE010000043.1:0-21817 GCA_037441445.1 Salinivirgaceae bacterium | reverse complement strand
AAGTGCATGGTTATTAAGCATGTGAGTTACATATGACCTTAAACCGAAAAATTTTAAACATATGAAACGCCCATGCCGACAACCGATTTTTCGACACACAAGAGCATGATTAAAGTCGGCATGAAGTTCCATATGGCCGTAAACCGAAAAATTATAAACATATGAAAAACAAACTAACCTTCATCATTGTAGCCATTTCCCTGACAATTCAACTCCAATCTCAACCGCGGGAGCTGAACGGCGTGGTCGTTTCCACCGACAACAACATTACCGTGGTGCAAGTGTGGGGAACCCATCAGGAACGGGGCTATGCCACAGGCTATTTATTGGCTCCAAAAATTCACGATATCTACCAGAACTATGTCAAACCGTCGTTTGGGACATTTTTAGCTACTGCGAAACTTCTTATTCAAAACCCGGCACATTTTACTATCGACCCCGATTATAAAACCGAAGCCGAAGCCATGATTTCCGGAATGCAGGCTGCCGGATATGGCGCAACCCTAGACCAGAACGATATTTTGGTTGCAAACTCCTTTCTGGATATTGCCAACTTGAGCGTTATAAACCTGAACCTGCGCTTTGGCTGCTCCAGTCTTTTAAGTTGGGGCAATGCCACTGCCGGAACCGGCCTCAATGGCAAATCTGTTCTGTCAAGACATCTCGACTGGGCGAGTAGCCCCGTTGTTATCCGAAATCAGGCCATGGTCATTCACCTTCCATCCGAAGAAGGACTGCAACCCTGGATGATGATTGGCTTTGCCGGACAAATGTCCGTTCTTTCCGGTTTGAACCAAAGTGGCGTGGCCGTTATGCAGCACGTTCTTTCCGATTCCTACGGTACCGGAAGTCTAAACAAAGCATACGAGCCCATTTGGTTTACCTTGCGTAAATCCATTGAACGAAACGACCTGAACGGCAGCGGACAAAATAATGCCGGCGATGTGCAATTTGCTATAAATTCGAATACCAACGGATATGCCGATGGTTACATCATTTCGGCCATTGCTCCACGACACCCCGACAACGATTCCCTGACTGCCCTGATTGCCGAACTGGCTCCAACTGACCCCAAAATCACATTCCGCTACTCCACATACCCCGATAGCATTCCCGGCGATAACGTCTATACTGCCAACAACTCAATTGCCCGCAACAATGCCATGAGTTTCTGCACCCGGTACAACGCTGTGCGCAACAACATGGGAACAGGCATCAACATTGGAACTGAAGAAAACTGGAACATCATGAAAAACCATTCCAGCTCGTGCGCTTTTGGGTGGACAGGGAATATTCAGTTTATGCAATTTGTCCCGGAAGAGAACTATCTGAAAATAGCTACACACCAGTCAAATGGAGTACAAGCCTGTCAAAGCACACCGGTAGAATTTAACACGCAACAGCTTTTTCAACAAATTACGGGAATCGAAAATCCGGGAAACCTTTGCGCCTTTGAAATCTATCCCAATCCTGTTGTAAAGGGGAATTTCTTCAACGTGTCTTTGGATGGAATGGAATTAATGATACGCATTTACACCGTTGATGGACAGCTTTATAAGCAAACCAGAAATAACACTGCAAAGATTTCAACGTACGATTTTTTACCCGGCATTTATATTGTTGAGGCTCTCACAAACAATAATTTGATCCTGCACCAACGCCTAGTTGTTTTTGAATAGCAACAAATAGAAATCAGAATGTTGTTGATATATGATTCTTTGAACAATGTAGTCACAAATCACTTACCGATTGAAATTCAATATTTTATAACACAGCTATACAGACCACACGCATGAGCTTTTCCAATCCAAACTGATACGGAGCCTTATTTAAAATGTATCTGAATAATGACTCAAAAGTTCGATTTTTATGATTTTGTTTCGGTATTTGAACAAACCACATTACATTTGCGGAACCTAACTTTTAAAAATTAAAACGATGGCTTATAAAATTTCAGAAGACTGCATTGCTTGCGGTTCATGCATTTCAGAATGTCCGGTTGACGCTATTTCTGAAGGTGATATCTACAAAATTGACCCTGATACATGTACTGACTGCGGTTCATGTGCTGAAGTGTGTCCAGTAGAAGCAATTTCACCAGCATAACCTGATGCATTGAAAAATAAAGCGGAGCATTTTCATGTTCCGCTTTTTTTATTAAAAATTCACCAGGTATCCAAAGTGAATTTTTGCCGTTTTTAATTTCAGTGGTTGTTGACTGGAAGTCCCAAGAGCGTAAGTAATGGAAAAGGCTCCGCCTCCGGTGTCGATTGTAGCACCTGCCCCCGCTGAAAAAAGATAGGAACTTACATTGTTCTGCAGGGAAGTCATTGTGTAATCACCAACCTGAGTAAAGAGGAAAGCATTGCTACGCTTTTCAAACCTGTACCGGTATTCAAAAGTAGAATACACGTATTTGTCAGCTGTCACAGCCTGTTCATCGAACCCCCTTATTGAATACATCCCCCCTAAACGGAACAATTCCCCCGGCCAAAGTTTTCGGGGCGATACAATGATTCCTCCATTGACTCCAAAATGCACTACTTGTTTTGGAGAAATTCTAAAGTAGTAATCCAATTGTCCGTTGAAACTGTAAATTAAATCTTTATCCCGTGTAAAATCTTTAATTTCCCTGTTTCCAATACTAAAATTCATTTCAGACACCAATCCTTTTGAAGGATTCATTCCATTGTCAAGATTATTAAAAAGGATTTCGCCTTTATATAAAACGCTTCGTGTGTCAAATTCAGCACTGTCCGATGAAGCCAAAAACCTATTGGAACGATAGTTGACTCCGGCCCGAAACTGGTTCAGCCCTGTCAAATGCAGTATGGCCATAAACTCATTATTGGTAAGTAACAAAGTTGTATCCATTTTTTGTAGATCAACTGAAGTATAAAAACCAATCGGTCCACCTAAGAGATACGGAAGTTCAGCCTTAGTAAGCAGCGACTGGCTTTCTGAGGCTGTTTTTTTCCATAAAAGATTTATTAGCTCACCTGACTTAAAGGAATTCTGCAATTTTAAATGAATATCTCCTGTAACCTTAATTTTTCCATCAAATTCATTAGAACTAAAACCCACTATTCCTCCAAACGAGCCAGCTGTCTTTGCTTCAACCGGCAATTCCAGTATTGCTCCCTGTTCTGAAAACCGACTGATCACCGGTGCTTTTTGCAATACAAATGTCAGACGTCCCAGTTTCTCTTCAATAGCCATAATGGCCTTATAATTAAATAGGTCTCCACTCTTGATTCCAAGATAATTTAAAAGATATCCTGGTTTTATCCGCGAGTTTGATGGCAGCACAATGGTGTCAATTACAACAGGATTCTGATATCCTTCAGCCTTAATTTCAAGATTAATTTGGTTGTTTTCCGTAATTTCAGGATAAAGCATCACTTTAAAATAAGGATAACCTACTGATGCTCTGTTCAATACAATACTATTAATTTCTTGCCCGACTTGACGGATGTTAACCTTTTTACTTTGATACCTTTTGAGTTTTCGGAAATCACTATTCAATGAATCACTGAATAATAACTGTCCCCAAGTATAAAGAGCACTATCGGTAAACAGAACATATACGGAATCATTCTCAATCATTTCCAAATCAACCGAAGCGGAAAGATGGCCTGACATGCGCATGTTATGAAGCTTTTTCTCAATAGACAATAAACACGGCGAGTCTGTCTTGTAACAAGTATCTTTACTGGCAAGAAACAACGATTTATCATGAAACCCTCCCCTGCCTATTTGCCCAAAAGATACTGAATATCCAATAATTGAGGATATCAGTAGAAAGACAACTTTTTGCGGGCTTATCATTATTGAGCTAGTATTTAAAATTCCAGGCTAATCGTGGTTAAAGAAACCCTGTTTTTTGAGAATTTCAAAATACTTCTTACTAAAAAAAATATTGTCGTCCTTTTTATAACGCTTCTCAGTAAAAACGGAAGCGAAATTCTTAACCCCATTCTCCAAAACAAGCTTTCTTGAGAATTCCGAATTGTCCTTTTCATTAAAAAATTCATGAATTGACATTTTGGAATAATCATTATATTTCTCACGGTGAATCACGGCTTCAAGTGGCAATCTATCCGTTAAAGTTGGATTTTCATCGGGATAACCAATTACGATGGAGGTAACGGGAATCACTCCTTTAGGTATATCCAATATCTCAATAATCCTATCAGCATTATAAACTGTAGTTCCAAGATAACAAATACCCAACCCATTATTCTCAGCTTCAATACAAACATTTTGCGAAGCCAACACAGCGTCTATTGCACCATTGACAAACCACAGAAAGTTGTCATAAGGAATACTCGTCCCACTTGCTTTGCACCAATGGTGAAAACGGTTTACGTCAACACAAAAGGTAATGTGTACAGGAGCCTGCAAAACCATCTTTTGTTTAAAATGCACTTCCCATAGTTTCTCTTTTAAGTCCAAGTCAGTAGAAACTATCATGCTATACATTTGCATGTTACCTGTGTTTGAGGCTCTGATTCCTGCCATAAGAATTTGATTTAAAACCCCTTCCTCAACAGGTTTATCAAGATATTTGCGAATCGAACGATGGGAAAAAATTGTATCAACCATGATATCTAGTTTTATGATGAAATGCAAAGGTAATTAACAGTCTCAAAAAAAGTGTTTGTGGCCAGCAAGTAACCAAAAAAAATAAAACTATGGTAAAAAAAATCCAACGATTTCATTGTAAATCTGTGAATTCATGAATTAGAATAGTACGTCCAAATAAAAAAACTTCAACTTAAAGCGAGTAACTTACGCTTAATTAAACAATTTATTGTATAATTGCATGAAATCTGCGTTCCTTAAGCTATCAGAATATGGCAAGAACGGAACGTAGTAAATATGGAGTAACTAATAAAAAAGGGTAAATTATGAAAAGAAAAGTAATTGTGGCCGCAACCGTACTTATGGTGGTATTTGCAATCAGCTCATGCAAGACAAGTAATGATTGTCCGGCCTACTCGCAGACAAAAGTTGAGAGAGCAGGAAAATAGGAACCGTATATGCAAATTATGCGTATGGATTTCGAAAAAAAGGGCACAGATTCAGGGTGTCTGTATTTTCGAAAGCGGATTATACAATCAACTATGAACTAAACGAATACATTCGTTAATGTGTTTTTTCTTTTTTTATGTTATAGAAATGTTAACGTTTTATTACTGAAAATCGCACATTATTTTTAATATTCGTTAAATTATTTCTATCTTGCTGCGCAATTTCGTGAATAATTCAACAGACCATAAAACAAATGTTTATGAGAACTAAACACCTACTCATGTTTTTAGCGGCTGCCATAGCCGGGGGTTTTGCCCTAAACTACACTCTTACAGCAAACTATGAAAGAAGCTATGCTCCCAAAAGTGTTGTAAGTGAACTTTATTCTACGAACGGGTATTTGGAGTGGCTACACCAGATAAAAGTCAACCAGCATACCCAAACCATTGAAGCCGAACATATTGCAAAGGCCAATGATGGATTAAAGCAACTCATGTCCAAATCAGGTAACCACGAAGCTTTCAACTGGAAAGAAAAGGGGCCAAACAACATTGGTGGACGTACGCGCGCCTTGTTAATTGACAAAAACAACCCAAGTACAATTTGGGCTGGAGCAGTATCTGGTGGTATTTGGAAATCTGTATCCGGAGGACAATATTGGGAAAAAGTGAATTACTCCGTATCAAGTGGTTTTACCCCAACCTCAGTTACTACTATCGCGCAGGCTGCCGATGGCAAAATTTACTTCGGTACTGGAGAAGCCTTTACAAAATTCTTTGGAACTGACGGCTCTGATAATCAACATTATGTTGGAATTAATCAGGCTACACCCTTAATTAAAGGCGGCGGAATTTTTAAGCAAGACGGATCATCATTTGTTCGACTGGCAGCAACAGCACCTGACAACTCATCGGATTTCTATGGAGTCCGTCGCTTGGTTGCACACCCCACTAATGCCAACGAACTGTACGCTGCAACCACAACAGGTGTATGGAAAACCACCGATGGTGGAACCACCTGGACAAAAGCCATAGCCGATCCTGGTCAATCATGGGATGTTGCTATCGGTACTGATGGAACCGTTGTTGCCAATGTTGCGACAAAAACATATCGTAAACTCCCAACAGAATCAACCTTTACGATTATCAGTGGCTTGTTAGCTGATAACAACCTTACAGAAATCCAGGGACGATACGTATATGATTTCTACTTTGGCAATCCCAACTTTGTATTCGCTTCCATTGCCGATGCTAATGGTGAACTTCAAGGGATTTACAGATCTCAGGACAAGGGGACTACCTGGCATCAGATAGGATTTGGATATAGTACTGAATTTCAGCCTTTTGGGGCTAACAAACAAGGCATTTACAACCACGCGTTGAAATCGGTTTCGCCATACCATGTTGTTCTTGGTGGTATTGATTTATGGCTTGGTTCAGGGGTTGAAGGAGCAGAAGTTTTCGAGTGGAACAAAATTTCATACTGGAGCTACCCGGAAAACCACCCATTGTACCTTCATGCTGATATACACACCATTGAATTAATTCCTGATGGTTCGGGTATGTTTGTTGGAACTGATGGGGGCATTTTCATTAGGTCAACATCGGGAAACCGTGCCATGAACACCTATTACAATGTAACGCAGTTTTACAGAGCTGACATCAACAATGCTGGTCAGATTATTGGAGGAACACAGGACAATGGAACTATCCTTTTAAAATTTGATCTTCCCGGTTCGCAGGAACAATATGGAAGGAAAATATTAGATGGAGATGGAATGGACTGCTTGTTCTCCAAATTAAGCAACAACGTATTACTTATGGCGTCGCAATATGGCCGTATGCAAAGATCCAACGATTTGGGTGAAGAGAGGAACTATTTCTGGTCATCATATATGACCACGGCTCATGGATGGAATAGTGAAACATTCGAATGGCCATCAAAGAATGCAGCGTGGGTTGCTCCAATGGCTTTATGGGAAAGTGACGACTATAGATACATTCGGGCTGATACTGCTAAAATCATGTCTTTAAGAGCGTACGAAGACTCAACCTGGTACAGAATCGAATCTGCTAATATCCCTGGCCAATACCTTTGGTGGTACACTGGGGATCGTAGTTATCAGATGGGGGACACATTAAAGTACCCCGATCCGTATCAGGCAACATTGCTCTTTGGTATGGGCGACAGGATCTGGTTTACCAGAAAAGGTTTACAAAGAGCGGCTCTTGGGCGTTATGACTGGTGGGATATTTTTGATAAAAAGAAGGTTGAAGGCCTGGGTACTATGATAACACCTGCCAGATTCGTTTCAGTAATTTTCTCACACGATGGGGACATTGCTTATGGAGCTACAGAGCCGGATCACCAAGGAAATGCCTGCATATACAGAATATCAAACCTTCATGCCTGTACCAAGCCCAGCGATGCCTCTTTTGGAGCTTTTAGCTCAATTGGTGCCACTCCAAGAATTACTCAGGTTCAAACCCTTGGAAAAATAGCTGGACGCTATATAACTGACATGGCAATTGATCCAAAAAATCCGGAGGTTCTAATTGTGACTATGGGACAATACGGTAACGATGCCCATGTTTTTGTAGCACAAAATGCAGCTACAACAACCAGTGACGTTTGGGCTGACAATTTTGTCTCAATTCAGGGAGACCTGCCTCTAACTCCAGTGTACACCGTCTGTGTCAACAATAATCCTGCAATTACTGGACAACTTTTGATTGGAACGGACTTTGGGGTATTTATTACTGATAACTATTTGGCTACAAACGTTACCTGGCAAGAGGGTAATGGCGGATTGGGACACTATCCCGTGTTTGATATTAGGCAAACTTATGTACAAAGACGCCAGACGGGTCGCTATAGAATGGGAACTTTTGTGGTAGCAACCCATGGTCGTGGGGTTTTCGTTGACACTGCTCACCGTTTTGAGATTGTTGGTCTTGACGATCAGATAAGTGTTGGAAACCCTGCTATTAACGATGTAACTCTTTCTGTTAGCGTATATCCGAATCCGGCAACCGAAATTGCTTACGCGAAAATCTCGGTTAACGAACGTGCAGTTGTAGATATTTTCGTGTATGACCTTACTGGTAAATTGGTCTATACCGACAAAACATCCAAACTGGAAGCCGGTGTTCACACCATCGAAATCCCGGTTTCAGACCTGAACATGGGCACCTATTTGGTTCAATGCATTACAGGAAATACCAAGAAAACGGTCAAGTTGCTGAAGAAGTAACAAATTTTGAATAGAATTAAAAAGGTGTCTTTGCAGGCACCTTTTTTTTTGAACCATTGACAGGGAGTCTTATAGAGAATATGTTATTTTATTCAGCATAGTTGGCTATTTACATTTTGACAAATCAAAAAATTATCACTAAATTTGTTTGCTTATTAACACTAAAAACAACTGATATGGCAACAATAAAAGTAGGTATCAACGGATTTGGACGTATTGGACGTAACGTATTTAAAATCATGGTCGAACAAAAAGGATTCGAAATAGTAGGAATCAACGACCTTACCAGCACAAAAACACTGGCACATCTGTTAAAATACGACTCAACACAGGGAAGATTCAACGGGAAAGTAGAATTCGATGAGCAAAACATCATTGTCGATGGCGTAAAAATACCCGTGACGGCAGAAAAATCCCCCTCACTTATTAAATGGGCGCAAACCCCCGATGTAGTTATTGAAGCAACCGGTATTTTCCGTTCAAAAGAAAGCCCCAAAGGCGGCTATGGCGATCACATTAAAGCCGGCGCAAAAAAGGTAATCCTTACTGTACCTGCTGACGATACTATTGACAGAATGATCGTTCTTGGCGTTAACAACGACGACTTGAAGCCAGAGGATCAATGTGTTTCCAACGCATCGTGTACAACCAACTGCTTAGCTCCCATTGTAAAAATCCTGCACGAAAACTTTGGTGTAGAACAGGGTTACATGAACACAATCCATGCCTATACCAACGACCAGATGATCCTGGATGCTCCCCATAAAGACCTTCGCAGAGCACGTTCGGCTGCTGTTTCACAAATACCTACTACTACAGGTGCAGCCAAAGCAGTGGGGAAAATTATTCCCGACCTGAAAGGTAAAATTGACGGTATGGCCGTTCGCGTCCCAACCCCAACCGGCTCGATGTGCGATTTTACCGCGGTTTTGAAAAAAGAAGTGACAAAAGAGGAAATTAACGCTGCTGTGAAAAAGGCTGCAGAAGGATCAATGAAGGGAATTGTTGAATATACGGAAGACGAAATCGTATCGTGCGATATTATTCACAACCCACACAGCTCGATCTTTGATTCGAAATTGACCATGGTATCAGGAAAGATGATTAAAGTTATTTCCTGGTACGATAACGAGTGGGGATACTCGTGCCGCGTGGTTGATTTGGCAAGAAAACTTTTCAAATAGTACCATAGTAATAACCATAACTAAAGCCCGGCATACCCTGTCGGGCTTATTTTTCGCTTAAAAAAAGAAAACAATGGCAACCTGGTTTGAATGTAAAATAAAATACGAAAGCAACGACGAATACGGAAAAACAAAATCCGTAAACGAAAGCTACCTTATTGATGCGGTGACATTTACTGATGCCGAGGCTCGATTGCACAAACTTCTTGACGAAGAAATACCTTTTAGCTTCTTAGTGGCAGGAATTAAAATGGCCAAAGTCGATGAAATTGTAACCTCTGACATTGCCGACTGTAAATGGTACAAATCAAGGGTTATTTACTGCGATGTGGACGAAAAATCGGGCAAAGAAAAAAAGACTGGACACGTTATTTATGTAGCCGGAACCGATTTGACAGAAGCCCTTGAAAACCTGAAACAAAGCCAATCGACATTGATGATCGCATGGGAAGTGGACTCAATTTCCACATCAAAGATTTTGGACATTTTCCCCTACACGGAATCAGAACGGGAACTAAAGAACAAAGAAATCGAAGAAAAGTCTGACAATCAGTAACCGAAAATAGTATCGTTTCCAAACTAAAAATGAGTATTTTTGCACTTTGAAAATCAATTATGGCAAGAATAGCAATTATTGGCACCGCATACCCTTACCGTGGAGGATTGGCCGTGTATAACGAGCGTTTAGCCAAGGCATTTGCCGATGAAGGCCACGAGGTTTGCATTGAAACCTTCACGCTACAGTATCCCAACTTTCTGTTTCCAGGAAAGACACAATTTGCCGATTGGGATTACGGAGGCAAAACCAAAATCCGCCGATCAGTCAACTCCATTAACCCCATTAACTGGATAAAAGTGGGAAGACGGTTAAAAAAGGAAAAACCTGACATTGTGATTATTAAATATTGGTTGCCTTTCATGGGTCCCTGTTTTGGAACCCTTGCCCGACTCATAAGAAAAAACAACCACACAAAAGTTATATCTATCTTAGACAATGTTATTCCTCATGAAAAAAGGCCTGGAGACACAATTTTTACACGCTGGTTTGTGCGTCATGTCGATGGATTTGTGGCCATGTCAGAAAGTGTTAAAAACGACCTTTCCAAATTCAACAAAACGAAACCCCGTGAGCTTTGCCCCCATCCGTTGTATGACAATTTTGGAGATTCCGTGGGTAGAGATGAGGCGCTGAAAAAGTTAGGGTTATCGCCTGATAATCGATATGTCCTTTTTTTTGGCCTGATTCGTGACTACAAAGGACTTGACCTGTTACTGGAGGCATTTGCCAATCAAAGAATCAAAGAACTGCCTGTGAAGTTGATTGTGGCTGGCGAATTCTATTCGGACAGTTCTAAATATTATCAAATGATTGAAGAACTGGGAATTGGCCAAAATGTTTTCCTCTTTCCTAACTTTATCCCTGACAGCGAGGTTAATCAATATTTCGGAGCCGCCGATATTGTGGCTCAACCTTACAAAAGTGCCACACAAAGCGGAGTTACACAAATCGCGTATCACTTCGAAAAGCCCATGATTGTAACCAATGTGGGAGGGTTAGGTGAAATTGTACCTGCCGGGAAAGTGGGATATGTTGTAAACGTCAACCCACGAGAGATTGCTGATGCTATGGTTGATTTTTTCCAGAACAAAAGCAACGACAAATTCGTTACCGGTATCAAGGAAGAAAAACAAAAATATTCCTGGGAGCGTATGACAAAAACTATTCAACACGTTTATAACCAAACAAAAAAATGATAATCAGAAGCAAAGCGCCCCTGCGGATCGGACTTGCAGGAGGGGGAAGCGACGTATCACCATACAGCGATTTATACGGTGGGGCTATTCTGAATGGAACCATTAGCATGTATGCCTATGCTACCATCATTCCCCGTATTGATGGAAAAATAATACTGCACGCCTACGACAAAAACGAAACGCTCGAATTCGATTCGCAAATGGAGCTGCCCATTGACGGAAAGCTCGATTTGGCAAAGGGAATTTACAACCGCGTTGTGCGCGATTTTATAAAAAAACCACTCAGTTTTGAACTTACAACCTGGGTCGATGCGCCCCCGGGAAGTGGGCTGGGAACCTCCTCAACATTAGTTACAGCAATCCTGGGAGCCTTTGCCGAATGGAGAAGTTTGCCATTGGGACCTTACGATTTGGCTCATTTGGCTTACGAAATTGAACGTTCTGACCTGCGAATGGCCGGAGGAAAGCAGGATCAATATGCTGCTACTTTTGGTGGAATAAACTTCATGGAGTTTTACAAAGAAGACAAGGTGATTGTAAACCCGCTGCGGATAAAGACCAAAATTTTAGACGAACTGGCCTACAATCTATTGCTTTTTTATACCGACACAAGTCGCGTTTCAGCCGAAATAATTGCACGACAACAGGAAAACGTGCGACAAAATAAATCCGAGTCGGTGGAGGCTATGCATCAAATTAAAGCACAGGCGGTTATGATGAAAGAGGCCATTTTACGGGGCGAACTCGACAAAATTGGCGAACTTCTTGATTATGGCTACAACCAGAAACAAAAAATGGCACAAGGAATTACCACACCGTTAATTGAAAACATATACGAGGCTGCAAAAAAAGCGGGAGCCAGCGGTGGAAAAATCAGTGGTGCCGGCGGAGGTGGATTTATGGTTTTCTATTGCCCCGGAAATACCCGATTCAGTGTAATTGACGCTCTGAAACCATTTGGTGGCATTGTTCACCGATACGAATTTGTAACAAACGGTTTAACAACTTGGACAATAAAATAGAAACACGATGATTTCGAAAATAATTCAAAACTCCATTGATGTAAAAAAACGAATTTTGGAATCCGAAGAGCTCTTGGGCTCCATTAATCAGGCAGCAGAACTAATTATTAAAGCCTACCAAAACAAGAAAAAAGTGCTGTTTTGTGGTAATGGAGGTTCTGCCGCCGATGCACAACATTTAGCAGCCGAGTTGAGTGGACGATTTTACTACGACAGACCCCCCTTATCGGCTGAGGCACTGCATGTTAATACATCATACCTGACCGCTGTTGCCAACGATTACTCCTACGATGAAATCTACGCACGGTATGTTCAAGCTGTTGGAAATGAGGGTGATGTAATAATCGGGCTTAGCACTTCAGGCAACTCACCCAATGTACTTAGAGCCATGGATCGTGCAAAAAGTCTAAACATGATAACCATTTCATTTACAGGAGAAACAGGCGGAAAAATGCGCGAAATTTCGGATGTCTTGCTGAACATACCTTCGAAAGATACACCACGGATTCAGGAATCGCATATTATGATTGGACACATTTTGTGCGAAATTGTCGAGGCAACCCTTTTTCCTCGCCCATGATTTGTACAGAAGCCATAATTCTGGCTGGCGGTTTTGGCACACGCTTGCAATCGGTTGTTTCCGACATTCCCAAACCAATGGCACAGGTTGGTGAAAAGCCGTTCTTGTACTACATTCTACGGTATTTGGAATCGTTTGGTATTGAACGTACTGTGCTTAGTGTTGGGTATCGACATGAATTCATAAGCCAATATTTTGGCGATCGGTTTGGGGCGATGGAGTTGTTTTATGCCATTGAAAATCAGCCATTAGGAACGGGGGGCGCTGTCAAATATGCATCGGAGATGATTCAGGCAAACCGGTTTTTCCTGTTTAATGGCGATAGTTTTTTCCGTACCGATTTAGAAAAACTAAACGATCTTCATAACCAGAGGAATGCTAAAATTACGTTATCGTTGAAAGAGATGCAGAATTTTGATCGTTACGGCTCCGTTGTAATGGATACATCGGGTCTGATATCTGCTTTTAACGAAAAACGTTATTGTGAATCGGGACTGATAAATACAGGGATATATGTTATTGAAAAACATATTGTTGCCAATTTTCCCGAACAAAAATTCTCACTCGAAAAAGATATTCTGGAAAAAGAGGTTGCCAACAGCAGCGTTTACGGACGGGTTTTCGATGGCTTTTTTATTGATATTGGTATCCCAGAAGACTATAGCCGCATACAATCACTGGTTGAGGAATTAATGTAACGTTGGTTTCGAAATTCGGGCTACTTTAAATCATTCTTCGAGAATGAGCAGGGCAGCAACTGGTTCGAGTCAACAATCTCCCAAATTTTTTGAGACGAAAACAGCAGGATTTTTATTTTGTTGCCATACCGAAACTGGGTTTCGGCAATCACCTGCCTACAACTGCCACAAGGAGCAATAGGCACAGGAACCATCTCTCCGTTTTGAATGGCCGTTATTGCAATGGCCTCAACAGGTTCGTTCGGATAAGTGGCATTAGCATAAAAAATAGCAACCCTCTCGGCGCACAAACCACTAGGATAAGCTGCATTCTCCTGGTTGTTCCCCGACACAACAACACCGTTAGCCAACAACAGGGCTGCACCTACCTGAAACTTGCTGTATGGTGCATAAGCAGTTTCTGCCGATTGCAATGCCTGTCTGCAAAGTTTGGCCAATTCGGGTTTAAGCTCAGCTATGGAACTGTATTCGTTAATTAACAATTTGATTTCTAATGCTTTCATAGATTCTCCGATATTTCTCGCGCTTTTGAAAAATGGGTACTTAAAAACTAGATCCTCAACGGATTTTAAAACATAAATGGGTATATTTGCGTTTAGAAAACCGCGTATCATTGGCAAAAATAGCATAAATAGCGACAAAAAAGAACAATATTGATATAATCGTTCAAAATTGGTTTCATGAGAAGTTTCATTCTAGGTTCAATACTTGCCCTTGTAGTTCAATTTTCGATGGGGCAAAAAACAGTTCGTGAAGAGTACATATTAATATACAAAGATATGGCTATAAGCGAAATGAAAAGGACCGGTGTACCTGCCTCCATCACCTTGGCACAAGGGATTTTAGAATCAGACGGGGGCAACAGCAAATTGGCAAAAGAAGCGAACAACCACTTTGGGATAAAGTGCCATGCTGACTGGACAGGGCAAAAAATATATCACGATGATGACCATAAAGGAGAATGTTTCAGGGTTTACGACTCGCCTGAAGAATCGTTCCGCGATCACAGCGACTTTCTGGCTCAACGCGAACGGTATGCTTTTCTGTTCCAACTTGAACCAACCGATTATAAAGGCTGGAGCAAGGGACTAAAAACAGCGGGTTACGCTACAGCCCGCAATTATGACAACTTGTTGATAAAAATCATTGAATCACACCAACTTTACCTCTACGACCAAGGGGTTACACCCGGAAAAATTCTGGCCACCTACAAAGACTCGGAACCACAAAAACAAAAGACATCCGACCAAGGAAACAAATCAAAAGCACAGCAAAAAATGAATTACCCCGGCGCTACGGTTGTTGATTTACACAGCCTAAAGGGCGGACAAATAAACCGAATAGACTATGTTGTTGCACAAACAGGAGATACATGGCAAAGCCTGACAAAGAAACACAACAAAATGCCGTGGGAGCTATATCGCTACAATGATATTTCACGGGAAATGTCAGCCGAAATAATTACAGGGCAGGTCATTTATCTCCAACCTAAACGGAGAAAAGCCGATCGTGAGTTCCGTTTCCACACCGTATCGGAAGGTGAAAGCATGTGGTCAATATCACAGAAATATGGAATACGACTTAAACGCCTCTACAAAATGAACCGAATGGCTCCGGACATAGAGCCGGAGGTAGGACAGAGCATCTTTTTACGAAAGAAAAAACCGGCAAATGATTAACTTAATCCTTTACAAGACAATAAACTAAACAACGATATGAGAAAAACAAACTGGATTACAAAACAGGAGAGAATTGATGAAATAGTAACACGTGCTGACTCGTGCGCCTGTGCCATGATTGACACCGAAGGAAACCCGTATGTTGTGTTAATGAACTTCGGGTATAAAGATGGCGTTTTCTACTTCCACGGCGACCCGAACGGAAAAAAAATGGAAGCACTGAAGAAAAATCCATTGGTATCCATAATGCTGAGCGTTGATCACAAATTGGTACACCAACACGAGGCCGTAGCTTGTTCATACGGAATGTTTTACCGGAGCGTGAGCGCACGAGGAACGGTTGAATTTATTGAAGAATACGAACAAAAAATTGATGCCTTGAATATTATAATGAAACAATACTCAGACCTCAAGTTCGCTTACAACTCACCTGCCGTAAAGAATGTTGCTGTTTGGAAAGTTGTGGCAAAGGAATTGAAATGTAAGGAATTTGGGATGTATTAATTTTTTAACGAATTTTCATCAGAAACAAAAATTTAGCACAATGAACACGTTGACCAGTTTAATTCGCATCAAAGTCATACTAATGGGCATGATTATAATTACCCTTTTCCTTTCAGTTGGTTGCAATACGAGAAAAAAAAATCCACCTAAGGCCAAATACATCTTCTATTTTATAGCTGATGGGATGGGTCTGTCGCATATCAGTCTGACGGAAAGCTATCTGGCGGAAACCACTGATATGGATTATAGCCGACCTCGCCTGAACATGACCCAAATGGAACATGTTGGCGTTGCAAGAACTCATGCACAAAACCGCCTTATTACGGGAAGTGCTGCAGCAGGAACAGCCTTGGCCACGGGATTTAAAACTTCAATCAATACGATTGGAATGGCACCCGACAAACAACACCCGATTTTTTCCATTGCCCATCCGGCAAAAGCTTCGGGCATGAAAGTGGGTATCATGTCAACTGTTATGGTAAACCATGCCACTCCTTCCGCTTTTTACGCACATGTTCCCGAACGAAACCATTACTACGAAATTGGGTTGCAAATTGCCGAAACCAATTTTGATCTATTTGGTGGTGGAGGCCTTGCCGACATCACTGGTAAAGAAAACGATAAAAAATCGCTGAAGGAAATACTGAGTGAAAAAGGAATAACCCTAATTGAAAACAACAACGAATACAAAAACCTGCAAAGCATTCAAAACCAATTGGTTTTTATGCACCAGAGGCTCGATCCAATAAACGCCATGCCCTTTGCCATTGACCGGAACGGTAGCGATTTAGCTTTAAGCCAAATTGTGTCGAAAGCTATTGAGTTACTTGACAACCCCAAGGGCTTTTTTCTCATGGTCGAAGGTGGTAAAATTGACTGGGCAAACCACAGTAACGACGCAGCATCAAGTATTCATGACATCATTGATTTCGACAACGCCATTGGTGCCGCTTTGGAATTTCAGAAAAAGAACCCCGATAATACGCTGATTGTTGTATGCTCGGATCATGAAACCGGAGGACTTAGCCTGGGACACAAAAAACACAGCTACGAAAGCAAACCTTCGTTGTTGAAACACCAAAAAGTGTCGTTGGACAGTCTATCGGAGGTGTTGAAAACGTATCAGGTTGCAAGAAATTCTAAATCATCTTTCTCTGAAATAGCCGATACACTTCAAAAATACCTGGGCCTTGGCTCTATTGATTTGCCTTTGACAAATGAGGAGTTGACAAGTTTGAAAGAACAATTTGAAAAAGGGTTTATCAAAGTAGCAAAGAAAGGGAAGGTCGAAGATGAAGACGAAATCAGCACTCATAAATTAGCGGTACTTGCCGTCCGCATATTAAATACCAAAGCCGGATTGGCTTGGGGCACAGGGGCGCATACATCCCAACCGACGTTGGTTTTTGCCAGCGGTGCCGGGGCCACCTTGTTTTCAGGCTATTACGACAACACTGATATTCCAAGAAAAATAATAGAGGCCATGCAGGTTGACTACAAATTTGAAATGCCGGCAACAAAGTAATCCGGTAAAATGAAGATGAGAAACTACGTTGAAACCCTAAAACTATTGTTAAACAGGCTTTTGCTGATAATGGCGGCCTATACATTAACACGCTTTTTCTTTTATATTTTCAATACCGAGTATTTCAGGGTCGATTGTTTCACAATCTTTATAGCCTTTCTAGCAGGTCTTCGCTTCGATATTTCGGCTATCCTTTATACAAATTTCCTCTTCATTTTGCTCCACATTTTACCCGGGGGATGGAAGAACCACCGTTTTGTCCAAAAAAGTGCTTTATGGATTTTTGTAACTGTTAACGCCATATTCCTGTTGCTTAATTTTGGCGATATCAAGTACTTCTCATTTATCAATAAACGTTCGACATGGGATATATTCTACCTGGTACAGGCAAGCAGTGATGTATGGGATTTGATTCCCTCGTTTCTGTCGGATTATTGGTATGTAATATTATTGTGGGGAACCACAACCTACGCACTATTCAGATTCTACCCCTGCAAAAATAAAGGTTATGAAAAAATAAAGGTTAGTGCAAAATCTATGACTTTCCAAACCACGGCTTTTGTTGCCATTTTTACTTTGTTTACAATTGGGGCGCGTGGTGGTTTACAATTAAGGCCAATAAATATGCTCACGGCGGTTCAATATTTAAAGCCCGACAAAGTGGCTTTAGTAACAAATTCGACCTTTACAATGATAAATTCCTATACATCAGACCGTTTCGATGCCTACCATTTCTTTTCGAACGAGGAACTATCGCATATTTTTACGCCCGAGCAGATGTATATCCCCCCTACTCCATCGGTCACAAGAAAAAATGTAGTCATTCTGATACTGGAAAGCTTTGGGGCAGAATACAGTGCTCACCTATCGGGAAATACAAAAGGCTACACTCCATTTCTGGATAGCCTGATGCAACAATCTTATTACTTTACCCGTGCCTATGCCAACGGAAAAAAATCGATGGAAGCCCTGCCCGCCATAATAAGCGGCATTCCGGCTTTGATGGAAAACCCCTATATTACAAGCCCTTTCAGTTCGAACGTTATTATGTCGATACCCTTAGTCTTGGAGGAATTCAACTACGAAACCTACTTTTTTCACGGTGGAGCCAACGGAACCATGGGTTTTGACAATTTTTCGAAGGCTGCCGGAATTGACAACTACATGGGAATCAACGAGTACGTGGGACGAAAAGCCGACTTCGACGGGCATTGGGGAATTTTCGATGAACCTTACCTTCAGTATGTTGTTGATGTACTTGATACTGTGAAAAGCCCATTTTTTGCAGGTGTTTTCACACTGTCTTCGCATCATCCTTACAAGGTACCGGCTGAGTACGCGGGAAAATTTCCCAATGGCGAATTTCCTATTTTGGAATCGGTGGCTTATGCCGATTACGCGCTCCAACGTTTTTTTGAAAGAGCTTCGAAATCAACGTGGTATAAAAACACGCTGTTTGTCCTGACGGCCGATCATACGGCTCAAAGCTATTCACCAAAATTCTCAAATGTCCACGGAAATTATAGGGTTCCACTTATATTTTTTGACCCGTCGAACAAGAAACTGTCAGGGATGGAAAAACAAGTGGTTCAGCATACGGATATTTTCCCTTCCGTGGTTCGATACCTGAACATCCAAGAACCTGTGGTTTCCTATGGCACATCAGTCTTTGAGCGCGACACAGGATGGACTGTTAGTTATTTGAATAATGTATATCAATTGGTAACCGATTCGCTTCTACTTCAATTCGATGGAGAAAACCTGATAGGTATTTACCAGTTAGCTACCGATTCCCTTCTACGGGAAAATATTGCAGAAAACTACAAAACCGGGGATTTACCAGAATTAATTTTTCTGAAGGCATTAATCCAAGATTATCGTTACAGGATGATAAACAACAGGTTAACAGCTAAATGGCCTGTAAAGAGAACCAAATAGTGCAAGGGATAGACTATTTTTCGTTGTAATAATGTAGGAAATCAACCCAAAAACAGTATTTTTGCAGCCTAAACGGCCCCGTAGTTCAGTTGAATAGAATGTCAGATTCCGGTTCTGAAGGTCACAGGTTTGAGTCCTGTCGGGGTCACCAGGAACAAGCCTTACAAGATGTAGGGCTTGTTTTTTTATAACTAAAACCAAAAGCGATGAAAAAAACAACTTTCTGCCTGTTTCTGACATTTGTATTGTTTGGAACTAACTTCGGCCAAAAACCAAAAAAGGGCGACAACTTTGTAAAAGTTGACAAGAATTTGTACGTTTCGCGTTACGAGGTTACAAACCTCGAATACTCGCAGTTTCTGAATGATTTCAGGGGCAAGGTTGACGAGAAATCGTTTACAGCGGTATTGCCCGATTCACTGCAATGGAATAAAAATCTGACCGAAAAGACCCCAACACGTGATTTGCAAGCACGAACGCGAAGGGAATCACGGGCACGCAGAGACCCACAAAATGCTCAAAGACCCCTGGATAGACAACAAAAGACGGACTCAACCTCAAAGAAAGGATGGAGAAATGCTTTATATGTACGCGAATACCACAACCACAGTAATTATTTGCAATACCCAGTTGTTAATATTACCAAAACCGGAATGAAAGCCTACTGCAAGTGGATGGAAGACAAATACATGTCCAATCCCAAAAGAGCTCACGCGAAAGTGCATTTCCGGCTTCCCACCGAAAAAGAGTGGATGAAGTTTGCCGCACCCCTTCCCGGACAAAGGGTACCATGGATTGAGCCTCAACCTTATTCATTGGATAAAAAGGGGAACATTGTGCCTTTGGCAAACATCAAAGTCGTGGATTACACGCAAAACAAATATGACTACACATTCGATGGTGCCCTCTATACAACGTACATTGGAAAATACAAGCCCAACAAACCTAGGTTGTTCGATATCATCGGAAACGTAGCCGAGATGACTTTTGATAACAAAATAAAAGGGGGAAGTTGGGAAAACACACTGGAAGAAAGTTTTATCGATCTATCGCAACCCATTTCTGTTCCAGACCCGCGTGTTGGGTTCAGGGTTGTGATGGAGGTTTTGGAAGAACAGAAATAACAAGAAGTTATTGTAAATAGAATCCGCGAAGAGTTCAATTTGAGAAACTCTTCGCGGATTTTTCAGTTTAATAGGTTTTATAAAAGCTTTTCCAGTTCCTCTTTTTGCTTTTCGAAGCCGGGTTTTCCAAGCAAAGCAAACATATTTACCTTGTAATCCTCCACCCCGGGTTGATCGAATGGGTTTACGCCCAAAACGTACCCACTTATTCCACAGGCAATTTCGAAGAAATAAATGAGTTTCCCCACGCTAAATGCATTGAGTTTCTCCAGAGAAAGAACAATGTTGGGTACTCCACCATGCGTATGCGCCAGCAATGTGGCATTCGAGGCTGTTTTGTTTATCTGGTGCATATCCATGCCTGCCAGATAGTTAAGACCGTCAATGTTTTCCGGGTCAGTATCGGCAAAAATTTTTGAATGTACGTTTTCAACAGAAATAAGCGTTTCGAAGATATGTCGCTCTCCTTGTTGAATGTATTGACCCAAGGAATGCAAATCGGTTGTAAAAGTGGCCCCGGAGACAAAAATACCTTTGTTTTCTTTGCCTTCGCTTTCGCCGTATAACTGTTTCCACCATTCAATAATATAAAGCAATTGTGGATGATAGGTTACCATCATCTCAATTTTTTTGCCCGAAGTGTAGAGCTTGTTCCGGGCTGCAGCGTAAACAACAGCTGCATTGCTTTCCGAAACCTGGTTGAATTCAGTCTGACCATCGACAGCGCCACCCACAAGTTGCTCAATATCAATGCCGGCAATGGCAATGGGCAACAACCCGACTGGCGTTAGAACACTGTATCGTCCGCCAACATCATCGGGGATGACATAGGTTTTGAACCCAATTTGAGTGGCCAGTTTGCGCAGTGCACCTTTCGATTGGTCGGTAATGGCCACAGTGCGTTTGTTGGCTTCCGATGGCCCAAATTGCTCCAAATGGGCTTTGCGCAGGATACGGAATGCCACGGCTGGTTCGGTGGTTGTCCCTGATTTGCTGATTACGACAATGCTCCACATCTTTGTCTTCAGATATTCAAGAAGTTGAACGTAATAATCGGCATCCAGATGGTGTCCGGCATAAATTATTTCGGGGCCTTGATAACCAAATGCCGGCGTCAATGCATCAATAACGGCACGGGCTCCAAGATAAGAACCGCCAATTCCGATGATAACCACGGCATTGCTTGACTGGCGAAGTTGGTTGGCGGTTTTCGTGATGTCGTCCATTTCCTGTTTCGAAATGGAAGCTGGCAACTTTACCCAGCCAATAAAGTCGTTGCCCTTTCCGGTCCCGTCCTGCAACTGCTTAAGGGCTTGCTGTGCCTGTTGGATTTCTTTTCCTATTTCGCTGATTCCTTGTGGAAACGCTTTGTTGATGTTGATTTTTATCATAATCGATTTTTTTGTCGGTTTTGAAAACCAAAGATGTATCCGCCCGAGCAACCCCATCTTAGATCAAAAGGGTTTTATCTGTCAAGTTTCATAAGGTTGTTGGTTAAAACAATCTTGCTTTGATTTAAAT
>JBBISE010000042.1:0-22237 GCA_037441445.1 Salinivirgaceae bacterium | reverse complement strand
GTGGTAAGTTCCATATGACCTTAAACTGAAAAATTATAAACATATGAAACCCCCACGACTAATAAAAATAGACACACAAGAGCATGATTATGGAACAAACATCGAGTGATACCAACCCTGAAGGGGTTGAATAGTAATAACCCCGGGTGACAACCCGGGCAAGAAACCCCCCCTCTGTAATTGGAGCCCCGTAGGGGCTCAATGTCCAGATAATCAACATATAAAGAAGATATAAACATATGAAAAACAAGGCCAATTTGGTTGTTCTTAGCGCATGCAACTCGGGCGTTGGAGCCTTGGCAGAAGGAGAAGGCGTTTTATCATTGCCACGGGGCTTTATTTATGCCGGAGTCCCCAATGTAATGGCCTCGCTATGGAAAATCCACGATAAAAAAACAAAGGATTTGATGGTTTCCTTCTATGAGCACCTGGTTGCCGGGGAATCCTATCCGCGCGCCCTGCAACTGGCTAAACTCGATTGTATTAAAAAAGGCTTTTTACCGGTTGACCGGGCTGGTTTTATTTTTATTGGCACTCCTTGATTGGAAAACAATTTTGCCATTTGTTTGTATCTCTATCGTACATTTTTACGACAGACCGATATGACAAAAAAAGCAAAAATACTGTTACCCCCTTTGGGCGAAGGAATTATTGAAGCAACCCTGATGCAGTGGCTGAAAAAAACCGGCGATAAAGTTCACGTCGATGAGCCTATTGCCGAAATTGCCACCGATAAAGTTGATACTGAGGTTCTTTCGCCTGTTGAAGGAACACTGGATCGCACATTTTTCAAAGAAGGCGATATTCCCAAAGTGGGTGACTTGATAGCTGTATTGAACGTTGAAGAAGGCACACAGGTACCTCCACACCTTTTACTAATCGATGAGAATCAAAACCAAACTGCCAGTAAAAAGGAGGTTTCAACAATAAAACCGGTTTATGAAGAAAAACCTTCTGCACCGTTATTGGTTGAAAATAGCGCCCAAAAACAAACCGAAACATGGATATCACCCCTGGTCAAGTCCATTGCTAAAGAAGAGGAAATAAGCCCTCAGGAATTGGCCTCTATCAAGGGTTCAGGACTGAATGGACGAGTTACCCGCGATGATGTAATGCTGTTCCTGAAAAACCGTTCATCCAAAACCCAGGACTCTCCTACTCCACCACAAAAAAGTCCCGAACCGGTTCTCAGCAGTTCGCCCCTTGCCGATGTAATCCCAATGTCTCGAATGCGGACAATCATAGCCGAACGCATGGTGCAATCGGTCATGACATCGCCCCATGTAACCTCGTTTGTCGAGGCCGATGTAACCAACCTGGTGCTGTGGCGCGAGAAAAACAAAGCCGCCTTTGAAATGAAATATGGCGAGAAACTAACATTTACACCGCTTTTTGTCGAGGCTATGGTGGCTGCCCTGAAACAGTTTCCCATGATAAACGTTTCGGTAGGCAAAAATGAAATCCTGGTGCACAAGCAAATGAACATTGGAATGGCAACCGCCTTACCATCGGGCGATTTGATTGTTCCTGTCATTAAAAATGCCGATGAGAAAAACTTACTGGGCCTGACCCGTGCCGTAAACGACATGGCAAACCGCGCCCGCACAAATCAGCTGAAGCCCGATGAAATAAAAGGAGGAACGTTTACCTTCACCAATGTTGGCACGTTTAACAACATAGCCGGAACTCCCATCATCAACCAACCCGAGGTGGCAATTTTGGCATTGGGCGCAATAAAAAAACGTCCGGCTGTGATTGAAACCCCACAGGGCGACACCATTGGAATCCGCCACCAGATAATCCTTTCGCTCTCATACGACCACCGGGTGGTTGACGGCGCTCTGGGAGGGATGTTTTTGGCTAAAGTGGGCGAATTGTTGGAGAAGTTTGACATAAGTCGCTCTATTTAAACTTTAGGGAGAACAAAAAAAGGCTGCCCCACCCCGGGACAGCCTTCTATTTTCAAGGAAACTTGGCTTAGTTTCTCTTTTCAATATTTATAAGGCTACCAAACAAATTTTTGTTTGCCTCAATTTTTTCTTGGTTGCCATAAACGCACAAGTTGTTTTGCTTCATGACATCGGCAACCAGCTTGCTGTATTTACGAATGTCTTCGGCTGTGGTTGATAGAATAGCATCGCGGTCGGCCTGCAACTGCTCGGGAGTTGTTTTGCTGAAATAGCGCGAATAGGCAACGTCGGCTTTCATGGAGGCGGTCAACGGATAATCCATATCGGCAATGGTTCCTATAATATAACCTAACATTTTTTCCTCATTGGCTTCGAACGTTTCAACGTATTTCACCGCAGCATCGTAATTGTCAAGGGTTTCTTTAAGGTTGGGATCGCGGTACGATGCAAAATAAATGTTTCCATCGTTCGAAATTCCGGCAAACCCACCATAAGCACCACCAATAACACGAATTGTGTTTTGCAGATATTCGCCTGACAATATGTTGTTAAGAACGCTCATTTGGGCATTCCAATCGTAGCCTAATTTTTTGTAATCGAAGCTCTTAACAACGTATTGCACTTTTGATGAGCTCATCAATCCTTCGTTTTTCTTAACGGGTGTCAGTTTCCAATCAACAAGCGCATTCTCTTTTTCGGGAAGTTTGGAAGCAAAGGTGGTAAAGGCCTTCTCAATGGCTTTATAATCTGCTTTGTCACTAGAAGTACCCATAATCAGGTTGTTTCGTGTAAATAGAATTTCGACTGTTTTATTAAGGTTGGCAATAACAGCATCGGCGTTGTTATCGAAATCGGACACCAATTTGCCAACAAACCAATAATATTCAAGGCCATCGGTAAGTTCGCGCAACATACCGGCGTTGGAAACGTACGAATTTGCCCTGGTCATGGCAAATCCCAGACCGTTATTTTTTACATTCGATTCCAATTGCGACAAGTGTCGGGTTAACATTACTTTCAACCGGTCTTTGTCGGAGTATTTTGTATGGAAAATGACTTCGGAAGTAAGATCGAACATTTTATCGACTTTTGCCGGGATGGCTTTCGAAGCTACAATGAATTTCGGTAACAATTTATTGTCGTCGCGGTTTTCCTTGTAAGTTTGAATGTTTGTCCAGAATGAACCGGTATTCTTCTTGATTTCTTTCTCTAAATCACCAAACTGGAAATTTTCGGTATCCATTTTTCCCATCAGACGAGTAAGAAGTTTGGCATATGGAATCAGTTCGTTAGGAAGGACACGAAGGTCAAACATCAGGTTCGCGTAAACGACACCATTAGTAAAATCGTCGTAATGAACCACTTTTGTCTTAGCAATTTCTTTCTCCTGCACGGTAAACCAATCGGCTTTTGGGTTCAAATCCTGACGTCCCAACTTAGGGATTACGGCTAGCTCCTCGGGCGTATTTTCACGCTGTTGGTATGCAATTAGCTCTTTTGTATCGTTAATAAGCTTTTCGATTTGTTCATCGGACAAGGAAGCCTTGTATTCAGCCAGTTTTTTCTCGGTGGCAGCGGCAATCTCTTTTTCCAGTCCTGGTTTTGGTTCCATGACGAACAACAAACCATAATTGTTGTTTAGGAACGCATTGGTTATGGTTTGCTCCAAAAGCCCGGCATCAATGGCTTTCTTAGTTTCAGACAGTTGTTTTTCCCACTGTAAACCGTTGAATGGATCGTTTGTAAACATCCAATCCATATAGCTTTGAAGCATAGCCGACAAACCTTTTTGTGAATCGTCGCCTTCGCGCAGCATAAATTCAATTCTGTTGACATAGGCTTCGACAGCGTTGCGGTCAATGCCTTTTTCCATTTGCTCTTTCATAACCTTCAGCACAATTTCCTTGAAGCGGTCGGCATCCTGAGGGTTTGCATTTTTAACCGAGATAGAAAATACGTTTTGCTGGCTGTTATTTGAATAGGCGCTCACATCCTGCCCAATTCCTGCTTCCTGTAAAGCTAGTCGTATGGGGGCTGATTCCTGACGAACCAATACATCGGCTAAAATATCGAGTGCCCAACCTAATTTCTTATCGGTATTTAGACCATAAACCCAATTCAGTTCCAAAAAGGTTTGGTTTTCAGTTGGAACACCTTCCAGTGCAGCGTATTGAACGGTGACTTTTTTAAACTCAGTAAAAGGTTCCTGCGGTTTTATATTTTTGTTTGCCTCAATCTTGTCGAAAGTAGCAAGATATTGTTTATCAATCAATTCCAACTCCTTCTTCATATCGGCATCGCCATACACAAAAATGCAACTGTTCGCCGGATGGTAGTTTTTGTTATAAAATGCAATGAAATCTTCGTAGGTCAATTCGGGAATTACCAACGGATGGCCACCCGATGATTTACCATAACCATTTCCAGGAAACAGGTGTTTGTTTATTTGATAGTTCATTTCGGTTTCGGGGCTCGAGAAGGCTCCCTTCATCTCGTTATAAACCACACCTTTTAAAACAATGGGACTGTCTTTATCTTCTAATTCATAGTGCCAGCCTTCTTGCATGAAAATCCGGGGATCGTCTTTAATCAAAGGAAAGAAAACGGCATCGAGGTAAACCGTCATCAGGTTAAAATAATCCTTCTCGTTCATGCTTGCCACTGGATAAAATGTCCAATCAGAGGCAGTAAATGCGTTCAGGAAAGTTTTAAGGGAAGTTTTCCCCATCTCATCAAACGGACTTTTCACAGGAAAGTTTTTTGACCCGTTTAAAACTGAGTGTTCAATAATGTGCGGGGTTCCGCAATCGGAATTGGGTTCAGTTTTAAAGCCAACACCGAAAGTTTTGTTGGCATCTTTCACATCAAATTTCACCACGTGAGCGCCACTTTTCACATGCTCGAAATAGTACACATTGGCATTTACTTCCTTTACAAACTTCTTGTCAATGAGTTTGTAACCAGGAATATTTACCTGATTATTGCAGGCAAAAAACGAAAACCCAATAAGGGCTGCCATTGCCAGGACTCCTGCAAGGCGAAGGATTTTTTTAGTTGTTCTCATTAATAAAAGATTAGGGTTAAACATTAAGGTTGTTAATAACGTGGGAAAACTCAATATTAAAAATTCTTATATTGTTAAATATCAAAATATTACCTACATCCTCAAGGAACTTTTGCCCCTTGAAAAACGCCTTGCAAGTTACTGTTTTAATCACAATTGAGTATAGGTTCCTCCTGTTTATTTCGTTATGAATTACAATATTTTCGAACCTTCACTACCAAGCCAACTTAATTTTGATTTTCATCATTTGTTGTTTTGTGTCCCTGACAATAAAAAAAAGGTTGTAACTTCGCAGTTCCAGAAAAGATATCCTATGGAAAAGAGGAAATTTTTCAGACTGACTTCAGTCTCAAAGTTTTTGCATTACCTGAACCTCGAAACCGACGTTGACAGTTTTGAGGTTATTCACAATTCTGTAGAAAAAGACGCTGTTTTCAAAGGAACCAATCTATGGATTTTAGTATTCGCCATTTTAATTGCATCAGTGGGATTAAACATGAATTCAACTGCTGTTATTATTGGGGCCATGTTAATTTCACCATTAATGGGACCTATCAATGCTTTGGGCTACAGTATTGCAACCTACAATTTCGAACTATTTCGCAAAGCGGTCAAGAATTTTTCCTTTGCTGTAGTAGCAGGAATTTTCGCTTCAACCCTTTATTTTTCCATCAGTCCGATATCAACAGCCCATTCGGAGTTATTGGCGCGAACAAGCCCCAGTATCTATGACGTCCTTATTGCCTTTTTTGGAGGATTGGCGGGTATTGTTGCTATCAGTACAAAAAACAAAGGAAATGTGATTCCAGGAGTTGCCATTGCAACAGCCTTAATGCCACCACTATGTACGTCTGGATATGGCCTAGCAACAGGACAATTGACCTATTTTTTCGGAGCCATTTACCTTTTCACCATCAACACCGTTTTTATTGCCTTATCGGCACTTATCGTATCACAATACCTAAAATTTCCTATTCGGTCGCATGTTCCGGAAAATAGAAAAAAACACATTAATAACATCATAACAACCATTATTGTCATAACCATTGTTCCCAGTATTTATTTTGGGTTTACCCTGGTTCAAAAGGAGAACTTTAATGATAAAGCAACACGGTTTGTTCGCAATGTCAGTGCTTTTGAAGGAAATTTTCTTTTAAAAAATGAAATCTCACATAGTGAGAACACTATAAAATTGACCTATGGCGGTTCTAAGCTTACTGATCAACAAAAGAAAAAGATTGAGGACAAACTCTATGATTTCGAATTAGAAGGAACAAATATTGTGTTCGAAATAGGGTTCTCGTTCGATGATATCATTGCCAAAAATAGCGAATTAGACAACCTGAAGGCCGAAATTGTTCGTCTACAGGGTCAGTTGGAAGAAAAAGAATCGGATTTGTATAAAGTTACGTTGCAAACAAAAATTGGGCAACGCCTATTTTTAGAATTAGAACAACTTTACCCCGAAATCGTTTCTCTGATTTATACGGAAATGGCCAATTTTATTTCCGATACTGAAGTAAATGAAAACTTTGGGTTGGTCATTGTTGAAACGCAGAAACGTTTAAAACCCCTCGATAGGGAGAAAATTGCGCAATGGCTGCGACTACGGCTTGAATCTGATGAACTGAAAATTATTTTTCAACCTGAAAATTAATCCATTAATGAGAAAAAAAATGAAGCTATACTCAATAGAATGTGGTTGTTTTAAAGTGGATGGAGGTGCCATGTTTGGCGTAATACCAAAAGCAATATGGCAAAAACGTTATCCATGCGATGAAAACAACTTGTGCAATATTACAACACGTAATTTATTGGTTGTCAGCGGAGACAGGAAAATCCTTATTGATACAGGTATTGGAACCCGTATTTCTCCCGATTTTCTGAAGCACCAGCACCCAAACGGCAACGACAATCTTCTTAAAAGCCTAGCTAATAATGGCTTTCGTCCCGAGGACATTACCGATGTTGTATTTACCCACCTGCATTGGGATCATTGTGGTGGAGCCTTGGTCAACGATTCGCAGGGAAAACCACAACTTCAATTCCCCCATGCACAAATGTGGGTTTCTCGTGCGCAATGGGAATGGGCAATGAATCCCAATGTTAGAGAAGAGGCTGCTTACCCCGAACACATTATTAAACCCCTAAATTCTTTTGGAAAACTTAATTTCATTGAACAGGATTGCGAACTTTTTCTTGGAATTGAAGTCCGAATGCACCGCGGACACACCATTGGCTTACTGGTTCCGATCATTAAATCGCATTCGAAAAGTTATGTTTATGTTGGCGATTTAATACCCGTTGCCACAAATTTGCCACCCATATATTTGTCGGCCTACGATATTTACCCTATGGATTCCATCAGCGAGAAACAGAAAATATTGACAGAGATAACTAACAACGAATCAATTATCATTTTTCAGCACGATATTGCCATTGAAGCTGCCACCATTGAATTGACTCCCAAAGGATATAAAATAAAAGAAACTTTCAACATTGCAGATTTAATTTTTTAAACATAGATACTATGTCCTCATTACAAATAAAAAATAAACGTGCTTCGTTTGAATACGAGTTTATAGAAACTTTTATTGCCGGTTTGGTTTTGAAAGGAACCGAAATAAAATCCATTAGACAAGGTAAGGCCAACCTAACCGATTCGTATTGTGTTTTTTATAAAGGAGAACTGTTTGCCAAAGGTGTACACATAACCGAATACGAGAAGGCTACCCATTTTAATCACGATCCGCGCACCGACCGTAAACTGTTGCTGAACAAAAAAGAACTGAAAAAACTAGAGCGAAAAATGAAGGAAAGGGGTTTTACCATCATACCTGTTTCGCTTTTTATTAATGATCAAGGATGGGCTAAATTAAAAATAGCCCTAGCTCGTGGTAAGAAGGTTTATGACAAACGCGAATCTATAAAGGAGAAAGCTATGAAGCGCGACAATGACCGATTTCGAAAAATTGGATAGTCGATAACAAAAAGGGGGCACCTACACGGCTGTCCCCTTTTGTTTTATTGCGTTGATTATGAATAACATGCGTGCGTTAAAAACAAACTACTGCACCCAGAAGTATTCCAGTAACTCGTTGACATCCTCAATTGTCAGACTGGATTTAAAATCGAATACTTTGTCAATTGCCTGGCGCATTTCTGTCGGTGAAATCCAACCATCATTATTTGTATCAACGGTTTTGAATTTTTCAGGCATTTTGTCGTATTTCTTTCGGGTCTTTTGTTGCTTCGATTCATGGTAGTAGGTTCCCAGTTCTTTACGCTCAACCGACTTAGGATCAAAGAGTAATGCAACCAGGTGATGGGTTGTAAATCGTACACCCGAAGGCCCAACTCCTACTGCATCTGCAGGCGTATTTGGTTGCTCATCCATATAATCGGGAACACCATCATTGTCAGCATCTAATGCACAACCCCTAAAATCAACAATGACCCCCGATTTGGTTCCGGGACATTCATCATTAAAATCATCAACTCCGTCGCCATCTTCATCAACTCCGTCAGTAACGACAAACTTGAGGTTTTTAAACTGGTCAACGGCAGCAATTTCACTGGCAGGACTAAATAAATCCAATCGCAAAGAAACATACGAATAGTTAATGATATCGTTCTTATAAAAGCCCCCTTCGGCTTCTGTATCGTCAATAAAATCAGAAAATGTGAGCCTGAATGAGTTGCCTAACCTAAGCGTCATTCTATCGGTTATGGTCATGTTTAATCCCAAATCCACAGGAACGGCAAATGTCATCAGCGAATAATCCTTATTCGTTGAATTTACCTCGCGAAGGTTTGTCTCATATTCATAATTGCGGTGGATAACCTGATTGTTTTGGTTTCTAATGGTTCCATCGGCGTTGTATACATATACGTTTCCTTCTTTATCCTGCAAATCACCGCGTGGCGCAAATTGCATAGTTTCAACACCCAATGACATGTATGGATGGATTGGCCGTTTGCGTTTTAACAAATGATTAAAATTGTAGGACAAAGCAACACCGCCCATAAAAAGCTCGGTTTGAAAATTTTTATTGAGTGATAAATCGTCAACGGAAAGCCGTTCGCCCGACGTCTTTCCAAACAATGCATATAAATCGACATCAAAGTAGCGACCAAGGGAACGGGAGATGCTTACAGTAGTTCCCCATTTACCGTTTAAAGGGGAGCCATAGTTGTTTTTTATATCCCCATGAAACGTTAATAACCCCTGCCCCATTCCAAAAATGGGCTTAAAAGCAGAACTAAACAAATCTGTAGAAGCCTCGTCTTCTTCCAACAGGGTTGCAACATAATCTTCATCTATCTGTGAAAAAGAATGTTGAACCACCAGCAGGGAAAAAATGGAAAAAAGTAAAATAAGTCGTGTATGCATCTTATATTTTCTTTCTATTTAAACCATTTTTGATTAGCAATCATTAACGCCTCCTGAACAGTAATGCGATTTCCACTGGAATAGGCGCAGACAAAGGCGTCAGTAATGGGGGTTGAATTCCATATTTTTACCCTGTGATCGCGGGCATCTTTGTAAACTTTGAAATTTCCAATGGTATATTTGTGCCATCCTTCGTGCAGCTCAACATGAACAGTTTCGTAAATGTTGAACTTTTTAAAATAATCCTTGCGCACCAATTTGTGACTGGCTGCTATTTGTACTTTGTAAGAAATTCCTTCTTCAGCTCCTGGAGTTGTTGTTATTTCGGGTCTGCGAAGTTCACCCACAATATCTTTTGAGCCCTCGTTAATCACTTGGTTCTGTTGCTCTTTGGCTTTTGCCAGTTCAGCATAACGTGCTTTTTCTTCGGGGGTTAAGGTTTCCTCAAACGTTTTTGACTCCTCCTGAAGTTGCTGAATTTTGTCGGAGGTTGCCAAACCGGCAATGCCGGTGAAGTTGTCGTTATCGGCCAAAACGTCCACTTTCTTTTGCTGCTTTTCACTTTCAAGCTCTGCAATTTGTTCGTCCTTAGAAAGCTCCTGCAACTCAAGTTGCTCGGCAGCAAACTCGTTCAGATCAATGTTACGTTCTGCAATGTTAATGGTATGTGTACGGTCATCTTGTGAATATGAGAATGTTCCGTTAATAATGAATGCCTGATTGGGGTATTCTTCAGTCTGTATCAACTTATAGGTAACCACGTACATTTTATCACTTTCATCCTTTGGTAGTTCCATCCACAAAAACTTGATAACGCGTCCACTCACCTGGAAAATTGCCCCTTTTGTCCTAGTAGCAACAGCTCTGAATCCCCGTGGAATCTGCTCTTCGATTTTTCCAAAACTAGACAGGTTGCTTTTGCTAACCAACAAATTAACAACCACCTCGTTATCCTCATTCATATAGGGCTTTTGCCGAATACAATCAATAGGTTTAAGCGTAATTTCCTTGTATTTATAACGTTGGGAAGCTAACAAATCAGTGACACCTTCAACCTGAACCACTTGTAGTTTGTGGGGATCAATAGGTTTTTCCTGTATTTTGTTCTCGTCAATATAACGAAACGCGCCCGATATCATAAACTCGCCGGAAATTGGGGGTGCTACATTAAAAACAAGGACTACTTTAAGTATCTCATCATAGGGAAGGCTATACCAATGGACAACAGCTTTTTGGTCTTCGAATGAAAATTGTCCACCACTGGTCTCACGGGCAGTTGCTTTTATTCCGTTGGGGATTTCAAGGGTTAACCGCGCGTAACGGTCAATCTCGCCCTTATTGATGGTTATTTCAACTGTAAACTGACTTCCTGAATTGACTTTGGCCGGAAAACTATGTTTTATGTCAACACCTCCAAATATATTGGTGATTATCAACACAATACCCATATTTATTAGCACTATAAGGGGTTTCAACATATTGCTTTAGTTGATATTGTACACTTTAATAATAAGCTTTTTGCCTTTCAAAGGCTAAAGATATAAAAACATCGTATTATTTCAAAGCGTTTAAGCGCAATATACGCATTTTTTTCTTATCGGCGTAATCAATTGGCCAAAAGCCTATTTCCATTTCCAAGGTAAACAACGTCTATACTAATGATAACGGAAACTGCTTCCAAAAAGAAACTCGCGCAAGATGCTCGTGGGCGGAATCTCTTTTTCGGGAATTGGGGCAAGATAGGTAAAGAATTTCAACAACCGGGTTGCTTCGGCATATTCCTCGCACTGAGGGGACACTTCTCTGAGAATTGGTTCAGCGTATTGCTTAAAAACTCCTAATTCGAAAAGTAACGCTGAGTTAGACATTACATCCGCTTCTTCCTGAAATGGGAAAATATATTTTTCTTCGCCCCTTCGAACGCTTGGCCAACGTTTGATTGTTTCCTGTGCTGAATATCCCCGGTACTGGTAATCGCGGACAATTCGACGAATTAAGCGGTTGTCAGTTGTGGGGATGCGGTTGTGTTCGTCCATGCACAAAGCAGTTAAAGCCGAAACATAGATTTTAAACTTCTCGTTGTCCGGTATTTGTTGTGTTAACCTGGGGTTGAGGCCGTGAATACCTTCAATGAGTAAAACCGATCGTTTCCCTAACTGAAGGAAATCACCACAAAAGGAGCGTCTTCCCGATTCGAATGAAAACCGGGGAACCTCGACCTTCTCGCCGTTGAGGAGTTGCAGTAATTGTGTATTAAACAATTCCAAATCCAAGGCTTCGATGTTTTCGAAGTCGTATTCGCCATTTTCATCCAATGGGGTATCTTCGCGGTTAACGAAGTAATTATCGAGAGAAATAACCTGTGGAAAAATGCCCAGAACTTTTAGCTGTACCTCGAGTCTCTTTGCAGTAGTGGTTTTGCCCGATGAAGATGGCCCACTGATTAGAATAATATGTGGCATGGGGTTGCGCTCGGCAATCAAATCGGCTATCCGGGCAATTTTTTTTTCCTGCAGGGCTTCCGAAACCTTTATTACATCGGTTATGTTCCCATTTTGTGTAGCTTCATTTAGTAGTCCAACGGTGTCAACGCCAATAATTTCGTTCCAGTCTTTATGTTCCTGAAATATTTCAAACATTTTATCTTGCAGAACAATGGGGGCAACTTCCTCGGGGTTTCGCAGCGTAGGGACACGGAGCAACATTCCGTCATAATATTTGTAAAGGTCAAAGACTTTTATGTATCCGGTAGAAGGTGCCAGATAACCGTAAAAATAATCGGGATAATCTTGTAGCCAGTAAACACTGGTGTACATTAGATTCCTTGTTTTAAACAACTTAACCTTATTCTGATAACCGTTCTTCTCAAAAAGTTCAATAGCTTCCTGCGTTATAATTTCCTCGCGAACAAATGGTATATTAGCATCAACGATTTTTCGCATTTCATTTAAGATATTGACAGTTTCGAATACGGTCAATTCCTTTTCCAGTCCCTCGAATTCGCAATAATAGCCGTTCGAGACGGAGTGTTCAATTTTCAACCTTCTGTCAGGATAAAGGTTTTTTACGGCTTTGATGAGGATGAAACTTAAGGAACGAACGTACATCCGCATGCCGTCGGGATGGGTTAAATCAATAAATTTTACTGTCTTAGGCTTAAAGATGGCGTAGTCAAGCTCCTTTAGTTTGTTATTGACCATGGCCCCTATGGCCGGATATTTAAGATCTAATTCCAGGTCGGCCAAAATCTCGTGCAGGGTTGTCCCCAATGGAAATTTTCTTCGTAAACCCGTATTTTGAATAATAATTTCTATCTGCTTTTGCTTAATCATAGTGTTAGTTTTGAGGTGATGAAACAATCCGGTGATTCGATAAACTACTGTCTCCCAGAAAGCTGCTTCGGTTATCAATGAGCAAAATAAGCCTTATTTCATGTTTCCAGTAATTATGGAACCACAATTTATAGTCATTTGGGCTTAGCTTGCCTACCTCGTGTTCCTTAATGGTTATTAGAACCTCGCCCGGGTAGTTCTGTTCATAATTTACACCTACAATGTTTGGATGCAGTTCCTCGGAAAGGGGAAGTAACAAATCCACATTGTTTATGCCCTTAAGGGAAGGCCTTGAAACATATGATAAATTATCGATTGTACGATAGGACAACCCACAGGGACAAACTGCATTTTGGTTTGGAATCACCTCAATTCCAGTATCATAGCGTATGAGTGAAGGAATTGATGTATGCAATGGTGTTGCTACCAGAATCCCGCGTCCATTTGTTACGGCAATACCCCGATTATCGACGATTTCGTGGCAGGCAATCGGTTCTAACAAATGGTAATAGTCATACCGGCAGGTGGCCATAAGCGAACTGTAATGGGTATCAGTAATCAATCGGACTATGGGAACTTTGAAGGTTTCTTTCAATAGGTTATCGGCTCCTGTGGTTATATCATGATTAAAAGCGATGATGAGATCGGGCTTTGGGGCAACTACTTTGTTGTATCGGATATAAAACGCCAACTGAGCCAGAATTGCCGGACGGGCAGCCAACACGTAATTATCGTATTTATTTAACTTACTGATAATTACATTAAAATCCTGAGGATAGGGAATTATTCTGCTGCTACGGGTGAATCCGCTTTGCTTAATCCTGTTTTTATTGGGCGTTATCCAGATTACTTTTTTATCAGCACAACGATGCCACGACAAGATTCGCTGCAATGAAGCTGCCATTACAGGTTTGCGGGGTTTCAGCGGATCGTGCTTTGAATCGGCAAAAAGTGTTTTCGAAACTGGAATGGCTTCTATCTCTTCAAAACCCCTGAACTTAAACCATTTAATACCAGCACTTTCCAAAGTGGCGAGCAAATGTGGGTTTCTTTTTGCCCGGCCTTGTACCAGTTGGCGCAAATGGAGGTTAAGGAAATTGTAAATCTCAGGGCGAAGTGATTTTTCAATCTTTTCAAACGTATCAACTAGTTTGCGGTATCGAAAAAATTCGAGCATAATGTTATTCTTTGATCAAAAACCATATATTCAGTTTCTGCAAAAGTAATTCTTTTGGACAATTTTTTTCTATAGTTGCCCACACATTTTACCTCTGGATAGTACTTTTCTTGCTTTGTTAAAAGTACAAATCTTTTTTCCCATCTTTTATTTGTTGCAGTCTATCGGAAATTTCGGCCAGGTTTTTCTGATCCTTGAGCTCAGTTTGCAACGTCTTTTCAATTAGCTGCCATCCTTTTTCGTATGTTTCTTTTGGGGCGTAGTCCTGGAGGTACTCGGCTAAAGTCATCAGGGCATTGGGGGTGCAATATCTTTTTATAAAACCGGGGACAGAAAATTCCATGAAATGTTCGCCGGTTCTTCCCAGACGGTAACATGCCGTGCAAAACGAAGGGATATTGCCTTTATGGATTAATTCGTCAATAACTTCGTTTAGCGATCGGTTATCGTTAATGGTAAATTGCTCGCGGTTAAGGTTTTGCTGCTCATTTCTGCTTTCGTGATAACTGCCCAACTCTATTTTTGTCCCCCCGTCGATTTGAGAAACACCAAACTCAAGCACTTCATTGCGTACCGCCACACTCTCCCGTGCTGTGAGTATCATTCCTGTGTAGGGTACTGCCAGACGCAGAATGGCCACCAGTCGGGCAAAGTCACTATCGGAAACCATGTACTGTTCTTTAACAGCCATGGCGCTGGCGTTGGTAATTCTGGGAAATGAAATGGTATGAGGTCCAACGTTGTAGCAAGCCTCGAAATGGTTTGTATGGCGCACTAAAGCCATAACCTCAAAACGCCAGTCATACAATCCAAAAAGTGCTCCAATGCCCACGTCATCAACTCCTGCTTCCTGTGCTCTGTCAAGACCAGTCAAACGATATTCATAGTCGGCTTTTTTACCCCCAAGATGATACCATTTGTAGGCTTCCGGGTGATATGTTTCCTGAAATATCTGATAGGTTCCTATGCCAGCCTCTTTAACCGTTTTAAAACCTTCTATTTCCAGTGGAGCTGCATTAATATTTACCCTACGGATTTCACCGTTGCCCTTTTTGATTCCGTAAACAAGTCGAACGGTGTGTGCAATGTACTCGGCATTGTATTTAGGATGTTCGCCATAGACTAAAATAAGCCGTTTTTGACCATTATCTTCCAAAGCCTCGACCTCTTTTACTATTTCCTCATCGGCAAGGGTCATGCGTTGTTGCGATTTATTGTCGGTTCGGAACCCACAGTAAGTGCAGTTATTGGTGCAATGATTACCTATATACAACGGTGCAAACAATACAATCCGGTTTCCATAGACCGTTTCCTTGATTGTCCGGGCACCTTTTTTTATGGCAGCCACCGATTCGGGATCGTCAGCTGCAATAAGGGTTGCAACTTCCTGGAGGTTCAGGCGGTTTTTAGCCAACGATTTCTGAATAATGGCATCCACTTTCTCGCGAGTTGGGCGGGCAGTATTCAGGTATTCCCATATTTCATCGGGATCGATAAATGGTTTCATGGGCTCGTCGGGAATCCGGTATTGTTCGGGTGTGAATTTCATAATCTGTGCTCTCTATTTAGGTTGATTTCTTAGTTATGCTGCTCTTTTTCAATGGCTTTAAGCGATGCCGATTTTATCTGAAGCCCTCGCAAACGGCCAATCTGACCTGTAAGTGCCCCGATATCGTCGGTGGTTCCTTCAAAAATAAGCGTAATAACGCTAACGCCTTTGTTTTGCAAAGGAACTCCTTGTCGCCCAATGATGATGTGGGAATGATGCGAAATAATGTCGTTCAGGTGTGGTATGGCAGACTTGTCTTCGACAAGAATGATGGCTGCCCCTATTCTCTTTTCCATCAGAGTGTTCCTTTGGATTCGTTTACAGTTTTCTTTTTTCTAAATCCTTGATTTCAGAACATGTCCAAAAATCGCAGATGCAGACAACAAATATACGCCTTGATTTCTTAAAATACGATGATAATACGCATTTCTTTGAAAAAAGTTTGAATAATTTCCCCCTTCGGTCATTTTACCACGGAGGAACAGAGAACACAAAGTTGCATAGAGATAAGAGTTTGATTGTCTGTGCTTTATACTTACTACTTACGACTTACTACTTACGACTACTTCTCCAACCACACTGGTACATAGATTCTTCCAAACAGCTAATCCCCTAATTCCTAAATCCCTAAAAACTAACCCCCTAACATCTAATAACCACCCTTAAAAACTCACCTTTGCCGAAACCATGAAATTTCGTCCGCCGGCAACAATGCCACTACTGTATGGACGATAGCGTTTGTCAGCAATATTGTCCACGCCAAGGGTTGTAGTCAGGTATTTGTTGATGGTAAACTGTACCCTCAGATTTAGGGTAACCCATCCCGGGGAATAGGGATTTCCGTCGGAATCAATGGAATACATCTCGGGTTTTGATCTTTCGCTGTCGTTCATTTTACTATATGGGAGTGCAGCACTGTACAGTAAAAATAGCCCCGAGTTTATGTTTATATATTGCCATTCAAGGTGTGATGAGCCAAACGCGGGAGTAACATGTCGCATGGGCATCCCGTCGCTGTCTTTGCCATCCATAATTGTGAAATACTGTTTAAAAAGCAAACCATCAACTAGTTGTGCTTGTAATTGAAACGATGCTCCATATATACGTGCATGGGCTGCATTGGTTTCCATCAGCACACGGCTCATTTCGCCGTCATACACTATGGAATCGGAGCCGTTGAGTTGTCCTTCGCGACGAACCATTATGTTGTCGGCATAAGTATAAAACGCATTGATTTTTGTTTTTATCCTGGAAAAAAATTCCTGATCGTAACTAAAATCAATATTGTAGGCATTCTCAGGACGTAAACCTGAATTAGGAATTACAACTCTACCCGGCTCAGAATCAAACACTTTTCCTATATCGTCGATATTGGGTGCCCTATATCCGGTACCAAAATTAAGGGCAAAACGCGAATTTGTCCTTTCAACCCTGTGGGTTGCCCCAATGGCTGTAGTGAACGCCCCCGTGGACAGGGTGAATTTAGTGACCGGAAGATTCAAATAATTTTGGTCAATCCGGCTATCCAAACCTACGTAACTATAACGTGCTCCGGCTGTCAAAGAAGTATTTTCGGATAAAATATATTGTAGGTTAGCATACAGGCCTGAGGAGTAGTAATGGTTCTTCCCGTCGGGATATCGGCTTGCTGCGGGGGTTTCAACAGTGGTTAGTATATTTTGGTTATTGGCAAAACTTTTCACATCGTTGAAATAGCATTCCAATCCGTAGAAAAGCTCAAACGAGCCCAATTGCTTATCGAAATCGGCGTTTAAACTCCACATGTCCACTTCCTCAAACTGGTTAAGCCGGTTATTGTTTCCAAACCTCCGGCTATGACGGCTTTCGTTGTATTTTTGCCATGATGCTGTGACGTTCATTTTTGAATATAATGCTGTTGTCATCTGGTTGGAATACGATAAAGCATTCATTAACCAATTTTGCTGACCATAGTACCACTCGGCATACCTTAGAACATCATCGCGATATTGGATAAGTCGGTCATAGCGTGGCACTTCACCCAATTGCGACAAATAAAGGGAATAAGAAAGCAGGGCTGTTGTCCCCAATCGAAACTGCACTTTGTACAACATATTTAGCTGTTGATACCCCGAAAATACCTGTTCCTTAGGATTGGGGTTAACCACCATGGAATCACGATTTTGAACACGAATAACGTAATGGTTCCTCAAATAATTTTCCGATGGTCCGTAAGAACCCATGGTTATGCTGCCCAAATCAGAAAACGTTACTGCTGATAGAAAATTCCACTTTCGGTTTACACCCTCCACAAAAATATTGGCGGTCTTTTCGTCGTTCACCGTTGATCCTCTGAGCAGTGCTGAACTTTTAACAATAAGTGTATCGTCAGAAGAAAAATGTGCTTTTTTGGTTTGAAAGCTCACCACTCCGCCCAATGCGTCGCTGCCGTAAATGAGCGATCCGGGGCCAAAAATAACCTCGGTCGATGAAATAGCATTAGGGTCAATTTAAATGATGTTATGCAAATTTCCACTTCTATAAATGGCATTGTTCATGCGCACGCCGTCAACCACCAACAGAATGGAATTGGCGGCAAAGCCTCGAATCATGGGGCTGCCTCCGCCCATTTGGCTTTTCTGCACAAACACCTCACCGGTGGTTGACAATAAATCTGCCGAGGTTTGCGGCTGAACCAAATCAATTTGTTTGCCGGTTATCGATTGTATATGTTGTGTATTATACTCTACTGGCTGTTCCCAACGGTTTGCCGATACGGTGATTTCTTTTAACCGTATATCTTTATCGTTAAGCACAATCTGACCGCGGACAGTGTCGATGTCCGATTTTTTAACCTGAAACGTCTCAAAGGCCGCATGCTTAAATTGCAGATTTTCCTGCATTTCAAACCCCCTAATATCAACGGAACCGTTTTGGTTGCTGATTAAAAAATGGTTTTTATGGAACCCGAAACAAAAACATCCGATACGGTATGACCCCTTTGGTCAACAATAGATATATTTTGCGAATTGAGGTTGACGAATAACAGTAGTAAAAACAACAGGATAAATGTTTTCATAGGATTAAAAATAAAGGCGGCATTGATCAAAAATTGTACCATGGTGAGGGATTGAGTTGATTGGTTGAGTGGGATGATTTTCAGAGATGCAAAGCCTTGCGTCTCTACATCGAAAATCAAAAATCGTGATTCCTTGTTCCTTAATTGGAGATTGCACCATTTTACCCTATTTTTGTACAACCATGATTGCCGAAACTTTGGGGTTGATACATGGCTAATGAACACAAAGAAATCAATTACAATGTATTGACCGAACAAACATGATGTTCAGTTACAAATAAACTGATAGATATGATACCAAAAAGATTTCCAACATTCGGCAACACCTTATTGCCAATGCCGATGAAAAGACCCGTCAGTCGGGTCAACGCTATTTCAAGGAAGATGTGAAACTTCACGGTGTTAAAGCCACTGTCGTTCAGAAGATTGCAAAAGAAAGTTTCGCTCAGCTTGGTGCAAAACAGAAAAGCGAGGTCTTTGCCTTGTGCGAGGAGTTTTGGAAATCGGGTTACTTAGAAGAAACTTTCGTTGCCTGCGATTGGGCTTACCGGATGCGAAAAGAGTTTGCTCCGGCAGACATTGTGCTGTTCGAAAGGTGGATAGAAGACTACAACACCAACTGGGCTTCATGCGACACGTTTTGCAACCACACCGTGGGCGGGTTTATTGAAATGTTTCCCGAACACATTGAAACACTTAAACAATGGTCAAAACACCAAAACCGTTGGATGCGCAGGGCTGCGGCAGTGTCGCTCATAATTCCGGCCAGGAAGGGATTGTTCCTTAATCACATTTTCGAAATAGCCTCGAACATGCTGACCGACTCCGACGATATGGTGCAAAAAGGCTACGGCTGGATGTTGAAAGTTGCCAGCGAAAAAAAACAAAAGTCGGTGTTTGACTTTGTGGTGGCCAACAAAAAACGTATGCCCCGGACAGCGCTGCGTTACGCCATTGAAAAAATGCCCGAAGAACTTCGTAAAAAAGCAATGGAAAAATAGGCAGCAAATCAGTAGGGATCGACATCGGCAATAATAACAACGCTTTTGAACCCTTCCAGATTCTGCACCGTATCGATGGATGCGATGACTTTATCGCGATAGTTCATTAACTTTTCATTTCGCTCTAATTTAATCATTAGTTGAGCGTATTGCTGCCTGTTTATTTTTGGAATGGGTGGAGTATATGGTCCCAAAACACTGGCAATCCCGGCCTTTTTTAACATCCTGAGCAGGATATTGGCTGCCTGGTCGGTCTTTTCGCGGTTTGAATGCTTTACTGTCAATTGAATAAGGCGCGTGTAGGGTGGATATTGAAACGTGTGCCGTTCTTTCAGCAGTGCATCCATAAAAGTTTCCGGATTGGAATTTGCCAGGGCAGAAATTACGGGATGTTCCAGTTGCGAAGTCTGTATAATTACCCTGCCATGTTGGTTCCTTCGGCCAGCCCTTCCTGCGAATTGCATAAGCATTTGATAGCCACGTTCGTGCGATCGAAAATCGGGGAAAGAGAGCATATTGTCGGCATTTAAAACACCCACAAGGTTAACGCCGCCAAAATCAAGACCTTTGCTCACCATTTGGGTACCAATAAGAATATCGGTTTTGCCCTCGGTAAAATTTGCCATTATTTCGTCTAAGTTCCTGCGGGAGCGGGCTGTATCGGAGTCGAGACGGGCAATTTTGCGGTCGGGGAAAATAGCGGCCAACTCCTCTTCAACCTTCTCGGTTCCAAAACCTTGAAACCGAAATCCTTCATGGGCGCATTGCGGACACGTAGCCGGCATTTTAATCGAATAATTGCAGTAGTGACAAACCAACCGTTCGGGAAATTTGTGTACCGTAAGGCTGATATCACAGTTTTTGCACTGCGGAATGTGCCCACACGAAGGACACTGCACAAAAGGCGAAAAACCACGACGGTTTTGCAGCAAAATGACCTGTTCGCCATTCTCGAAGGCTTTCTCCATGGCCGATTTTAGTTGAGGGGTCAGGTGCCCGACCACCTCGTGGCGGCGGTACCATTTCCGATAATCGACCACTTCGACCACCGGCAACGGCGAATTTCCATAGCGCTGTTTAAGTTCTACATGCAGATATTTTTGTAATTTAACATTTTGAAGGCTTTCTAACGAAGGCGTTGCCGAACCCAGTACAAGCGGGGCATTCGTCATTTGCGACAGGACAATGGCAGCATCGCGGGCATTGTAGCGTGGTGCAGGTTCCTGTTGTTTGTAACCGGGGTCATGTTCCTCATCGACAATAACAAGGCCAAGGCTCTTGTAGGGAAGAAACACTGCCGACCGAGGCCCGACAATAATTTCCATGTTGCTTCCTTTCAAAATGTTGTACCATATTTCGGCGCGTTCCGTCTGGTTTATCCGTGAATGATAAATGCAGACTTTCGAACCAAAATAGACCTGTAATCGTTTGATAATCTGCGATGACAACACAATCTCGGGCAAAAGATACAACACTTGCTTTCCTTGCCGAAGGGTTTCCTCAATCAGTTTGATATAAATCTCGGTTTTTCCACTTCCTGTAACTCCTTGTAGCAACACCGGTTTGTTATGGATTAACGCATCAACAATGGCATCATAGGCTTTCTGCTGATAGTCGGAGAACCGGATATCAATCTCCTGATGTTCAGTATTATTACCGAACCTTGAAATCTCATTTATTTCCTCGATTACAGCAACACAGGCTGTTACCGATTTTACTACCACGGGGCTGCAACCGGTTCCGGTACACAGTTCGGCAACTGTAAACTGTTCATCGGGATAAGCCAAAAGAAAATCGAGAACCTGCATCTTTTTTGGGGAACGAGCAAACTCAGCCCTTGCCAGTTCGGCCAATTCATGATTTATGTGGTATTTTTTTTCTATCAGGGGTTTGTATTTCTCTTCGCCCGTATCAAACTCAAGAAAACCCGTCTCGAGCATGGAATGGACCTTTTCTAATGGCTCCTCCTCTCCCACCAATGGAATAATTTGATTAACAGTAGCTTTCAGGTTCGACTTCAGAAACGCAGCCACACTGTAGTGATATTTTTGGGTGCAAAGCAGCTCGAAATTGGACGAAAGTTCCACCAGGGCTTCGCTCTTGATTTTAAGGATAGATGGCAGCGCGGCATCGGCCACTTCGCCCAACGAGCAAAGATAGTAGGCAGCAATCCAGTTCCAGAATTTCAACTGATTCGATGTAACCGTGGGATTTCTCTTGGGAATAAAGGCAATGGGACGTGTTTTAAAAGTCGGTTTTTTCTCATGAACAGCCACAACAATGCCACTATACAGGTTTTTTCCCAAGGGGACAATAACAGTAAACCCTTGAGCCGGTTTTGAAAAAGATTCAGGCAACTCGTATGTAAATACACCGTGTTTCAGCGGAAGGATAACATCGACATAGGTTGTTGTCATCATTGATTTTACGTCAAGTAGCAGAATTTTCGTACCATGCAAAGATAGTCAATTTTGTTGGCTGTGGGGGGAATTTTGAAAATTGAAAACGAGGCAATATAAAAATGAAGGTAATATGCTAATTAGCAATATATTGAAAGAGGGCAAAGGGAAGTTGGAAGAGGGAAGAGGGAAGATGGAAGTTGGAAGACGGAAGTTGGAGGACGAATGATGAACGGTAGTTGGAATGATGGAAGACGGAAATAGTACGTGAAAAGTGCAACCAATCAACCTCTTACCTCTGTGCAGCTTTATGTTCTCCGTGTCTTGGTAGTGAAAAGGGGATTAGGGATTAGG
>JBBISE010000041.1:0-22785 GCA_037441445.1 Salinivirgaceae bacterium | reverse complement strand
AAATCAAAGCAAGATTGTTTTAACCAACAACCTTATGAAACTTGACATTTACTGAATTAAAATTTATCAGTAATCCCTTAGGTTTCCCTGTAAGTTTTAGATATGACAGTAGTTGTGCTTTGTATAATGGTATCATCTCTTCAGCCGCCTTTTCCTCAATAATAATCAAATCATTTACAAGTAGATCAAGTTTTAAACTCCCTCCCAAATCTTTTCCTTTGTAATGAACAGGAACATAAACCTGCGATTGGACATGTAAACCCGCACTTCGCATTTCCTCAATAAAACAAGACTCATAAACTGATTCAAGTAAGCCTGGTCCAAGTTGATTGTGAACTTCAATGGCACAGCCTATAATCTTGTACGATAGAGAGTTTAATAGCTTTTGAGTAATCATATTTTTAGTATTTTACTACTGAATATAAGAATCCGCTGAGTTTCAAAAGTATTTTTTTCGTGCAACTTCGTGTTCTCCTTGCCTCCGTGGTTATTTAATCCTCTGAATCTCCAAACCCAATCCCTCGTAGGCTTTCTTAAAAGGCTCCATCGGTGCACTCAATACTCCTGCACCTACTTGTCCAACGCCGGGCAGTTTGTGTGCAACGCCGGTATCGATAAACGGGGTGATACTTTTCTCTATAACCTTTCGGACATCAATTCCGGTTGGCGTTCCGCGGAAATTGAGGTAAGGAATCTGATAAACATTATTCTCGGCAGCTGCTATTTCGTACATATCCAGGGTGTATTGAACGGCATCTTTGGCTGTGCCACCCACGAATTGAACAATGGCCGGAGCCGATGCAATGGCAAATCCACCCAAACCAACCGTTTCTGTAATGGCGCTGTCGCCAATATCAGGGTTGGCGTCGTCTTTGGTGTAACCGGGGAAAAATAGGGCATCGGGAACTAGTGCTTCGCCCACAAACCACTGGTCGGCGGTTCCGGCTAACTGAACGCCAAAATCGGTACCGTTGCGTGCCATGACAACGGCAACGCTGCTGAATGGAATCTTCCGGGCCGCATCCAAACAACACTTGGCTGCGGGCATGGAAAGGTTCAGGAAAAAGTGATCGTTTCCATTAATAAAGTTTAACACCTTGACTGTGTCTTCCTTGTTCGCACTTGTTTCAACTATGGCGGGTGCCAACGTTCTGTATAACAACGATGTTCCTGCACGGTTACGGTTGTGAACCTCATCGCCCATGTGCAACGCCTGCGCTATGAGATTTTTGAGGTCTATTTTGCCTAGTTTTTGAATGGCATCGCGCAGTATGGGGTACATAGTTTTTTCCATCCACTTCAATTTTTCTATCACCTCGGGGCCAAATGCTCCGTAGCGAAGCACTTTTCCCAACCCCTCGTTTTGGGTGCAGAAAGCCAAATTTCCGTATTGTTCGTTTTTCACAATAAATACGGGCATGGATGCAGATATAATCCCGGCCATGGGTCCCACGGATGCGTGTTGGTGGCAGGGAGCATATTCAATTTTGCCCGATGATGCCAACACCTCGGCTTCATCCGGATTCGAGGCCATTCCTTCATAAATAAGTGCACCGATAATGGCTCCCCGTGTTGGCCCGCACATTCTGTCCCAGGTTATGGGGGGGCCAGAATGCAAAATCAGGTTCTTTTTCATTCCCGGAATGACGTTCAGGGCAATGTCCATGCCCACTAAGAAAGGTTTGCCGCTTAGAATAATGTCGGTAGCCTTTTTGTTGGCTTCTTCAATTTTTTGTTTGTTTTGGGCAAGTATTTCGACCAATTCGGGATTTACGTCAACAGGCGGCTTCCAATTAACTTGTACAACTTGTGCCCCGGCTCCGGTAATACTGTCCTGAAAGGATTTCAAGCCGGTGTTTATTACCTTTAAAGGTTGTTCGAATAGATTATTTATAGTCATTGTTGCACTTTTATTTTGAATTGAGTGATAGAATAATTTGTTCGCAAAGTTCCGATGCCGCAGCATTTGATGGTTGCACGATAACACCCACATTTTTAAGTTTCTCAACCACTTCAGTCCTGTTTTGTGGGTCGTCGTTTGTGCCTGTAACAGAACAAATAAGAAGCAAGTTTGGCGATATTTCCTTCGCTTTTTTTATCACCGGAATCAACTCTGAGGCCGGATCAAGGTGCGAACCATAGCCAATGACTACGTCGAACAAAAGTACAGCAACCTCTTTATCGGCGGCTTCTTCCAACATACGCTTATTTCGCAGACTGAAGTCAATCATCGGGTGGGGGCGACCGGAAGTAAATTCGTCTTCGCCCATGTCTAAAATGGTGTTTTTATGGCTTTTCCACAAATCGGCAAGGGCAAAATCTTTGTTCAACGGAGCGTTACTGTATATGAAGCCTAAGGTTTCTTTCATTATCAGTTGGGTTTCATCGCACAAGGTTCCTCCGCTGAACAGACCCCGAAGATATTTTCCTTGAGCCTTTTTTACGAGCTCCAATGCTGCTTTTTTTAGATCGTCTCGACGTTTTTTGATGTTTTCAGGCACAACCAATATGTCTTGACCTTTTGATATGGCAACGGCAAGCAGTGCAGCCTCCTCTAACGTACCGGCAGGAACGGCTCCTGCGTTCTTTATGATTGTTGGATCGCCTCCAATGAGGATTCCAACCACGGGTTTTCGGATCTTCTTTATTTCGTCCGAGATTTTTTGAAGCACTTCGGGGTGTGGCGGTTTGCTAATCAGTACAATACATTCGGTTTTTGGGTCGTTGTTCAGGGCTTTCAAAGCCTCAATGAACATAATGCCGCCAATTTCTTTTTTTACGTCGCGACCACCGGTGCCAATGGCTTGGGAAATGCCTCCACCATGGTTCGAGATTATAGTGCTAACTTCCTGAAGACCGGTTCCTGATGCTGCCACAAGGCCAATGTTTCCTCGTTTTACCATGTTGGCAAAGGCTAAAGGAACACCGTTAATTATAGCTGTTCCGCAATCAGGCCCCATAACTAAAAGTCCTTTTTTCTGAGCCAGTTTTTTTAGTTCGAGTTCTTCTTCAATGGAAACATTATCGGAAAACAGCATAACATGCAACCCTTGGTTGAGTGCTTTCTTTGCCTCGCGTGCGGCATATTTTCCGGCAACCGAAATAAGCGACAGATTTGCTCCTGGAAGTTGGTCAACGGCTTGTTCGAAACTATGCGCAGTTGCCGAACCCAGGTCATCTTTTTTACTTCGCAGCATTTTCAGAACACTGTCAACACTTTTTATGGCTGTGTTGGCAGCTTCTTCGTTCTTAGCTTGGACGCAAATAATAAGGTCGGTATCGGAAAGTGGTTCAAATTCAGGAATCCACAGTCCTGCCGATTTCAGAATGGCTTTGTTTTCGTTCGTACCCATTACTACTGACGACTCGGCAACACCTTCTATCTTGTAGATTTCCTTAGAAACCATCATTAGTGTAACAGAATCGTAATAGGCTCCCTTTTTTGCAATACCTTTAAGTATCATAATCCTGGTTTGTGTTTGATAGTGAAAATATACCCCGACAACAAATCGCCTCCTGATGTTGCCCCCATTGAAAGTAAACTTTGTAGTGCGTTTGTGATGTCGGTTTTTTGAATTGATAAATGTAGTAATTTTTTCAACGAAAAGAAATAACGCCCGTTTTTTGCCTGTTCCAGGAAAGAATGTACAAGTATGTTGTTTCCGGTTGTAGCGTCAAAAACCGATTGTCTGAGGGGTTGTAAATCTCGTTTATAAACCATCTGGAGATAATGCACCCCCCAAAGCATCCCGGCAATAAAATCATCGCCGGCGGGAGTGAGGCCCGTACCGGTTCCTTTGATTGCTTTTACGCCTTCCAATACTTCACCGTTCAGAATTTTTTGTGCGCCTTTCTTTGCATTTTCCATAAAATGAAAATCGAATCCTGAAGAAAAAAAACATTCCCGCGAAGGCTCAAGCAAGAAAGCCAGGCTTTTTTCGGGAAAAAGGTGTGGGTAGTTTCTGACGAGATTTGTGAATAATTGTTCGAATTTTCCTCTATGAACCCCATCGTATAAAAACGTGGAATCATAAGTCTCGAAAAGGCTTCGGTCTATTCTATAATCCCCTGTTTTGATGCACAAATCCGAAATGCTTAGGGAATCAATCGTTTCGAAATCAATTCCATGAACAAATATCCCGTTAGCCGCCAGATTTTCAATTTTGTTGGTCAGGAAAACAAGGTGGTTTTTATCATTTACAAAATTAAGCACTTGGGTAAACCTGCTGTGCAACTTATAATTTCCAAACGGGAGGTTGGAACCTGCAATGTGTCGTTTAGCAATTGAATTAAAATTTTCTTTCATAATCGGGTCAAAATCAAAAGTAGTAATATTTTTGTTTTTTTCGTGTCAAATGTGGTTGAATGACCTACTTTTTCTAAATTTGCCACAAATTGTTACAAACATTTTTATCTTTTATTCAACTTGGAACTCTAACAACATGAAACTCCCACGCCAACAAACAATTTTTCTCAACACCAACGCATGAGCAAAATCGGCATAAAGTTCCATATGACCTTCGACAGAAAAATTATAAAACATGAAAATCAAAACACTAATAATCATAAGTTTGGCTTTTTTGCCTTCCCTTTTCTACGCTCAAAACGATTGTTTCTTTCTGGATAAAGAAACACAGATTGCGTATAATAGAGCAGATAGTTCTCTTTTTACAGGTTCATGTACACGCACATATCGCAATGGTAAAATGAAATCTATATGCGTTTTTCAGGATGGAATAATACAATATACTTGTGGTTGGAGCCGAAAAGGAATTTTATTGGATAGTGTCTATTAGTTGGATGGTTTTAACAGATTCAAATTTTTCAGGTACTTTGAAAACGGTCTCCCAAGTGAGGAATCTACACTGTATTTTTATAAAAAGAGAAAGGAAGATCGTGGAATTTATCAAAATGAAGGAACGCATATTGTTTATTAGAAGAATGGAAAAAAGAAAACTGAAAACTTTTATGATAAAGAAAAGGGCAGCATATTTTTTTCACATTATTATTTAAATGGAAATTTAAAATTTCGGGGTTTACTTGTCCCAAAGGACACAACATCAACATCATTTGAATCCTTGGTATTGGTCGGTATTCATTATTACTACCACAGAAACGGAAACATTGAATCTGAAATAACCTATAAAAGAGGCAAACAACACGGAACCGCCGTCTATTACGATGAAAATGGAACCGTTTTACGGAAAGAGGAATACGAGGATGGTTTGTTGAAGGAGTAGAGACGCAACATTTTGCGACTCTACATTATTCCCCTACATCATTCCCCCCTCAAAATTCATCCGGGTTTCACCGTTTTCGCGACGCTGCTTGTAGTTGTTTATTTTATAGCTTACACTAACCATAATTTGCGGCGAATCCATGTGAAAAGTAAAGTCGCTTTTCATGTCCGGGGTGTCGGTAGTCATTTTGTATTTCATTGTTTTTAATACATCGCGAGCCGAAACAACGACACTCAGCCGACGTTTCAGGAATTCCTGACTAAGCGACATATTCATCCCGTACATTTCAGCCTGTTTCCCCTTGGGCTGTTACGCGTGGAGCATTATAGAAGCCACTTATTTGAATTCGTGACCCTTGTCGGGGTGTATACTTGGCGTTCAGGTTAAAATCGGAGCCAATGCTTTTCTTTTCTGAACTTTCTGAAACCGATTCACCCTCAACATGATGGTTGTATAGGTTGACACTGGTAAATACATTGAATTGCTTCCATGGGGTTAGGTTGGCAGACAGTTGAATACCGTAGGAGTAATTTCGGCTAAGGTTTTCCGTGGTTATAACCACAATTCCGTCATTGCGCAAGCGTAGAATTTGAGTGAATGCGTTGTTGGTTTGCCGGTAATAGGCTTCCGCTGAAACAAATCCCATATTAAATTTTTTCATATGTTTATAATTTTTCGGTTTACGGCCATATGGAACTTCATGCCGACTTTAATCATGCTCTTGTGTGTCGAAAAATCGGTTGTCGGCATGGGCGTTTCATGACAATGTTTATGATGCCGGAAGCGCCATCGGGGTCGAACTTTGCAGAAGGATTGGTAGTGATTTCGACGTTTTCGACCGTGGCTGCCGGAATTTGCTTTAAAACATCGTTGCCACTCATGGCTGTGGGTTTGCCATCAATTAAAACGGTGAAATTGGTGCTACCACGCAGTAAGACGTTTCCGTCGCTATCTAACTGGATGGATGGTGTATTTTCAAGGGCATTAGCCACCGTTCCGCCCATGGCTTCGGGCTTTTTGCTCACATTAACCACTTTTTTATCAATATTGTATTGAATGACATCTTTTTCTGCCGTTACAGTCACCTCATTCAGCGATGCAACAGCGGGATTCAGCGTGATTTCACCGCAATCGTTCATGCGTTTCTCTTTTGAAATTTCAATACTTCCCACATTTTTCTTTTCATAGCCAACAAAATAGGCCTGAATAAAATAATTGCCGGTGGGAAGCCCCGGAATGTTGAATGAACCGTCAAGGGCGGTAATCGATCCGGTTACCAGCGCCGAATCGGGTAGGGAATAGGCTGCTACACTCACATATTCCATTGGTTTACGTTCAATAGCATCTTTTATGGATCCTTTTATGGTTCCTTTAACAGCAGCCGGGCCGGTATCGTCAGCCGGAATTGTTCCTTCGTGAGAAGCTACTGCAGTAAAAGTCCAGAATAAAAGCAGGATAGAAAATTTCGTTTTCATTTTTTTAGGTTTTAAGGGTCGTAAGCGAGAAATCAATGCTTGTGCCAAAGGTTTTTATCTCATTGTTTTACAGTTGGATAAACCCGAGTTACAAAACAAAAAGAATGTATGGTTGCAATGCAGGATGTCCGATATCGTACATCTTGTACTGGGAATTGAAAATCTTGGTTGATGAGTTAAACCAAGGGCTTTGCTTTTCGGGGATAAAGAAAACCCTTGCAGTAGTAGAGAAAGTACGATGGCATTTTTTCTGGAAGAGGACATGTATGGTTCATAAACAAAAAAAGCCCCCCTTACGGGAGGCTTCTGTCTCATTTTCAGAGTAGTTACTGATTATTTCTTATCGAAAAAGTCTTTAACTTGATCTTGTGCAATAATGTCTTCCTTAAAGGTGTAAGCACCTGTTTTTGGCGACTTTACCATTTTGATGACTTTGGCGAAACTTTTTACTTCGCCTTCTTTTTTCAGAGTTGCTACTACTTTCTTTGCCATAACTCAGTCTTATTTAATTTCGCGGTGTACAGTTACACGTTTCAAAATAGGGTTGTATTTCTTTAATTCCATACGACCGGTTGTGTTTTTCCGGTTCTTTTTGGTAATGTACCGTGATGTTCCCGGTTGGCCGCTGTCTTTGTGCTCGGTACACTCAAGGATCACTTGTATGCGATTGCCTTTTCCTTTTTTTGCCATGACTCTCTAAATTTTAAAAGCTGTTGATCAAACCTTGTTTCTTGGCTTCTTTCAATGTGTTGTATAAGCCGTTCTTGTTTATTGTTCTTAATCCATTGGCTGATACTTTCAAGGTAATCCAACGGTCTTCTTCCGGAATGTAGAATCTCTTCTTACACAGGTTGGGGTAAAAGCGTCTTTTTGTTTTGCGGTTTGAGTGCGAAACATTGTTCCCAACCATTATCTTCTTCCCTGTTACTTGACAAACTCGTGACATTTCTTATGGTTTTATAACGTTATTCGTTTTCAGACTGCAAATGTCTGCATTTTTATTGAATTAATCAAAATATTTTTAGCTTTTTTATGTAAAAAGATATCAATTTCAATAGGTTAACCTTTTTTGAACATAAACTTATTGTTTAATAAAATTCAATAAATATTTGTATGTCAGATATATAGCTGTGTTTGTGCTTCGCTCAATGTTTACATCGCGAAGTGTGCTGAATTGAAACTTTTCTGAAAAAAGTTGTCCTTTAACATAAATAGATATCCAAACTGTCCCTACCGGTTTTGACTCTGTTCCTCCTGTTGGCCCGGCTACCCCAGTGGTTGCAATGGCAATCTCACATTCCAGCTGCCGGGCTAATCCTTGTGCCATTTGTTCGGCTGTTTCCCGGCTGACCGCCCCAAAATGCTTCAATGTTTCTGGCTTAACCCCCAGAATATTCATTTTTACATCGTTGGAATAAGCAACAACCGACCCTTTAAAATAGTTACCTGCCCCTGACTTTGTCGTAAAGGTTTTGGCAAGGTTTCCACCTGTACAACTTTCGGCAGTTCCAATCGATAAATTGTTTTCCATCAGTATTTTGGTTAGTGCATCCTGAACTGATTCTTCATTCTTGGCGACAAAATTCTCGCCCAAAAGGACAATCAATTCTGATATCATTTGGTTGTATTGTTCGGTTAATGGTCGTGGTCTGAAAATCCTGAGTTTTATTAGTCCGGCTGAGGGTAAATAGGCTGGTTTCCAATCGTCGGGCAATCGGTTTTCCCATTCTTCGAGCCGATGTGCCAGTGCCGATTCCGAAATCCCCATGACATAAAATAAATCATAAGTTTGAGGTGTTATTTCGAAATTTTGTTGAAGAAAACTCCGCACATGGTTCTCGTAAAGCCACTTCATTTCAAATGGAACGCCCGGGAGGCTTATATAAACGGTGTTGTTTTCAATTCGGTTGAAAACCATTCCTGGTGCAGTCCCTACCTGATTTCGTAGTACCTCACAACATTTTGGTACAAGAGCCTGGTCTTGGTTTCGTTGGTTTAGAATGGTGTTTCCTGTGCGCCGATAGACCATCTGCTTTATGTCGTCCAAAACATCTTGGTTTAGGAGCAGCTCTGAATTAAACCAATGGGTTAGTACAAGTTTTGTTTTATCGTCGTTTGTTGGTCCCAAACCGCCGGTAAAGATCACTAAGTCGAACTTGTTTTTGGTGTATTCGAGGATACTGCTCACTTCTGCCGGGTTGTCGCCGATGCTTATCATTTTTGTGACCGTAAAGCCCTCGTTGAATAGGTTTTGAGCCAGCCACTGGCTGTTGGTGTCAGTTATTTGACCTATCAGAATTTCATCCCCAATAGTTACTATAATGGCTTTTGGATTTGACATAGGGTCAAAAGTTTATTTTCCCTTTCTTAACCGGTTAAAAGGGCTCCGGAATCGTTTGTGCTTTAGTGTCGGGCTTGGAAAAAACCCATGCTTTACCTGTTTGACATCTTCAATGGAATAAAATGCATGAGGATTGTGTGTTTGAATCATTGTTTCCACTTTGGGCAAATCTTTCCGGTTTATGATGACATATACAACGCTAACTCTGCTATGCAACCCTTCGGCGTCCAAAAGTGTGGCGCCAAAACCGGCTTTATGAAATGCTTGCAGCAGTGATTTTGTTTCTTTTTCAGTTATTATTCGAATGATATGTATTCCCAACGCAAGCTTTTCTTCGATAATCATTCCTACATAATTTCCGGTGGCAAACCCGGCAGCATAGGCAAAGTAACACCCCCAATTATTGAGGTTTTTCATGATTTCGCCAATGGCCAGAATCCAAATAAATACTTCGAAAAAAACCATTAATGGGGCGATTTTCTTCTTTCCCTTTGACAGAAAAATAATACGTAGTGTGCCAATACTCACATCAATAACACGTGCCGTGAAAATCAGAATTGGCAGCACTACATAACTAAAAAGTTCCGAATTAAATAATGAATCCATAACCATTATATTATCGCATGGTATCGTAAAAATCCTGACGTTTGTCGTATTTCAAATCCTGTAAAATACTCGATTTAACACCTATTGTAAAGAAATAGCTTTGTCTTTCTCCAAAGGGAACCCACTCGAAACGCATCACCCAACAGTGCAAGTCCCTGGTTATTCCGAGGTTTGTCAAAGATATTTGTTTTTTGTCCAAATCGTATCCGGTGGAATAGTTAATTTTCCATTTTTTTGTTACACTAAAATCACCGGAAAGGTTTATGGTCTGTATCACTCGCTTGTCGGTGGTTGGTTTTGAGTAGGAATAATTATAGCCAACATTAATAGACCATGGAATATCGAAATAATTGTAATAGTAGTTGTAGTCAGAGGGCTCCAACGTTTCAGTACTTTTCCCTTCTTTGTTGCTAAAGGTGGTCGAGTTTATGGTAAAATTGGCCGTTAGGCCTGCTGATGTAAGCCTTCCCAGTCTTTTATCAAGGTTGTACTGAAATTCATCGATCCGATTTTGGGTAATTTCGTCCAGGGCATACCAATCCATGCTTCCGGTGAAACTGAAATTTAATAAATTGAACAGCCGTGTTCGGGCACTAAAACTGAGCGGTGACCAGTGCATACTGTCAGCAGCCGCGTTGTAACTGGTGTTGAAACCAATGGCATCGAAAATTGTAATTTTCTTGGTGCTGTTGGCCGTATCTTTTGGGGTCCTTATTTTCATTTCCAGGTTGTTGTCCAGATTAAATGAAATACTCTGAGACTCTCCGGGAGAAGGACTGCCAAATAATCCATTGGCATAGCGGTTATAGTTAAGGGCCGGCAAGGTATCAACATTGACATAACCATATTTTGGATCACCAAAATCGGGTTTATAGGAAAAACCAATGGAAGGCCGATGTACAATCCTAATGGCTTCGACGGGCAGCTTCGGATGAAATTTGAACATTCCATAGACGGTTGTACTCATGCTTACTGAAGTGTTGTAATCCCAAACACGATAAAAACCGTTTACCGTGTCCATGATAACCGTGTCACGTATAGGTGGATCCAATGGGAGCGAGTCGGGACGTGTGCCATGTAACAATGTTTTTTCAAGGCGGTCGAAATACCATCGTTCACGGTATGATACCTGCGGAGCTATATTGAGATGTTTTAATACTTTGATTGAGGCGTTTGCAGACAGGTTGTGGTTAACACCATATTTAAATTTATCATACATCCGGTTCGTAAAAAAATCGCGTTCGTGCATCTTTCCTGAGTTTTGAAGGCTGGAGTTATAGGTCAGGCCCACGGTTTCGTACCAGCGCTGCTTTCCAACTCTGTTTTTCCTTGCAAAAGGGGTTTGTCTGGCCATGTTCAGGGTAGCCGAGGGAAGTGTTAGGGTAACACTGGTATCCATGGTGTTCAATAGATGTTTGGCGTTGGCCGTCATACTGAATGGTGTACCTGGAAAGCTCCGTTGGTAGGAAATATCACTGGATACGGTGTTTTGAATGTAATTGTTTAGGTTTAATGAATACCTATTGGATGATGTTGATCGTAAGTTTACATTAGCCCCAAACCGTTGATTTGGGTTTGCTTTGGCGTCCTGGTAATGGTTCCATATAAATGCATAGGCATCACGGATAACCTCATCAGAAGTGCCTTTCTCTCCAATTACAATTTTCTCCTTTCTGTAAGACAGGTTACCGTTGAATTTGTATCGCACCTTGTAACGTGTTCTTGCCTCAAAATCCCAGGAGCCTTTTGTGTATATTGAACCGGTTATTTTAAAGTCGAAGTATTCATTTCCGGCCCAGTATAATCCGCCGTTGGTCAGATAAAACCCTCGCTCGCGGCTGTCTCCATAACCAGGGATAATTAAACCTGAAGCCTGCTCTTTGGTAAACGGAAAATACCCAAAAGGAATGGCAATAGGGGTAGGTATATCTTCAATAACTAAATAGGCAGGTCCGGCCACAATTTTTTCGTTCTGGATAACGCGTGCTTTGGTCAGGGCTATATAAAAATGGGGGTGTTCGTGGTCGCAAGTGGTATATTTGCCCTTTTTCATGTCAATAACACTCTTAGTGTGCTTTTTTGTAATGGAACTGTGCAAAAATCCACCGTCCTGTACCGTCACAACATCCCGGATTAATCCCTTTTTTGTTTTAAAGTTGTAGCGCATGCTGTTGGCCTCGAACTGATCCTGTCCCTCCTTAAAAACCGGAAAGCCCGTTATTTGACCGGTACTGTCGGGCAGGCCTTTGGCAAATACTTCGTTTTTGGCAAAATCAATTTCAATGTAGCTGGCGGTTAATTCAATGTTTTGGTATGCAACCTTTGCCTTTCCAATAAGGATTTCCCTTTTCTGACGGATAAAAATAATAATGGTATCTTCTGCCTGATAATCGATGGGGAAATCAAGCATAGAACTACTTTTGCTTTGAACTTCAGCTTTTTGTGTCGCTGTGGTGTCCACTTGAGGCCACAATTTAAACGGCACTGAAAAAATCAGGATGAGTATGATTATGTAAAAATGTCGATACACTTGCTAAAAAAATGGTTTAGATGTTCTATTTTTGTATTCTCAATATCAGGATTTTTGAAAATGAAAACCAAATCGTCAAATTGTGCCCCAAAACTAACTAAATTCTTGCTAATTAAGGTAAACCTTTTTTCTTTGGTTCATTTTTTTTTATTACTGAACTTTTTATTGATTGGTTTACAAAACATTACAGCCCAGGAATCCTCTAAAGAAAAACATAATTTTACCATAGTCATTGATCCCGGTCATGGTGGTAAAGATACTGGAGCATTGGGTTCTTTTTCCGAAGAAAAGGATATTGTGCTTAAAATAGCCTTAAAATTGGGGGAACTCATAAACAAAAATCTGCCCAATGTAAAAGTTGTTTTTACACGTACGGACGATGTCTTTATCCCATTGCATGATCGATCCAGGATTGCAAACGAAAACAAAGCCAATTTATTTGTCTCGTTGCATGCTAATTCATCAAAAAACACAAAGGCCCAAGGAACGGAAACGTTTGTCATGGGATTACACAAGACCCAAGAAAATCTTGAGGTAGCCCAGAAAGAGAATGCCGTTATTGCTCTGGAAGAAGATTATAATGAACGGTACGAAGGATATGATCCCAATTCAGCAGAATCGTACATTATTTTTTCCCTGATGCAAAACGCCTATCTCGATCAGAGCTTGCAAATAGCTGATGTTATGCAGAAGGAATTCACCCAAAAAATTAAGCGACTTGATCGTGGCGTTAAACAGGCCGGATTTCTTGTGCTATGGAATTCAAGTATGCCTAGTGTTCTGGTCGAGGTTGGATTTATTTCTCACCGCGAAGAGGAGATTTTCATAACCAGTTCCGAAGGACAAAATAAACTGGCAGCAGCCATCTTCAACGCTGTGGATGTCTATTTTGAAGAACTGGATAGAAAATTAACGGCACTGGAAGAAAGCAAGGATTCCAAAGAAAACTCTGTTAAAAACGGTGTAACGCAACAGAATGTAACATTGCCCTCAAAAGGAATTGCCTTTACAATTCAACTAACAGCATCGAAAGCGTCACCAGATTTAAGTAAAAAAGAATTCGAAGCCCTCAGGAAGGTGTTCTACCTTTGGCTCGATGGTTTCAACAAATACTATCATGGGGTTTTCAGCACCTACAATGAGGCTAAAATGGCCATTGATGAATGCAAGAAATATTTCCCAGGTGCTTTTATAACAGCGTTCGAGGATGGCAAGCCTATTTCCGTTGACTTAGCCATACGAAAATCCAAAAAGTAACGCAATACTTCAAACCTAAACGCAAAGTCCATTATAACCTGAAATTCCTAAAACCTAAACCCAAAATCTCCTGAAAATGGCACTCGGTCAAAAAACAAAATACTCACTCATAGGAGTAGTTGTAGCCCTTAGTTTATTTATCCTAATTTGGGGGCTTAATTATCTAAAAGGCAAGGACATTTTTACTGACGATGACATGTATTATGTTGTGTATGAGCATGTAGGTGGTCTTTCGCAATCATCACCTGTACTGCTTAGTGGCTATAAAATAGGTGACGTTCAGTCTATTAAACTAAATATACAAAGCAAAGGCACAGTGAACGTGGTAATTGGTGTTAATCCACGAATAAAACTACCAAAAGGAACCATTGCACGCATAATAAGTACCGATTTGATGGGTACCAAAGCTATAGAGATGCAGCTCTCAGAGAGTGCTGAACTACACCAGGTAGGAGACACCTTGCTTGCCACAACGGAGGAAAGCCTTAAAGATCAGGTAAGTGTGCAAATGTTACCCCTGAAACATAAAGCAGAAGATCTGTTAAAAGAGATGGAAGAAGCCATACGCCTTGTTCGTTTAATATTTAACGAGAAAACAAGGGACGATATCCAAAACTCGTTTGCGCTTATTAATTCATCAACACAAAACATCAATAACATTACCAAAATGTTGGACACCCTGATATTGAACCAGTCGGGGAACATGGAAGCTATAGTAGCCAACATGCGAAGTCTGACTGATAACCTGAAATTGAGTAACAAGGAAATAAGGCAAACTATAACAAATGTCAGCCGCACAACCGATTCACTTTCGAATATCTCCTTTAAACATTCTTTTGAAATGTTTGAAAGTACATTGGCCTCGATGAACCAAACCATAGAAAAAATGGAGCGGGGAGAAGGAACCGTCGGCCAATTAATGCAAAATGATTCCCTATATAACTCACTAGTTGAAGCCACCCAAAATCTGAGCAAATTGACGGAAGATTTGATGGAAAATCCCAAAAAATACCTCAATTTCAGGTTTTTTGATTTTAGTCGATCCGATAAGAAAGAGAAATAGGACTTTTCTGATTCTGGAATTGGCGCAATTTAATAGATAATCTTATCTTAATTTAATGTGTATATTTATGTCTTTTTTTTTGTTTTTTTGTTAATTAATATAACACAAAATAAATTGTTTTCCATTTCGATATAAATGTCCCATAAACAGGTATTTATACCTATAAGAAAAGCCAATACCAAGTTAATTTAACGTTAAGTATAGAATTTAAAGAATAATCAATAGTGTTATAACTAGTTGTTTATAAGGTTTAAATATAAAGTAATACTTTTTTTGTCTCACAATAGGTTAATAGCTAAGGCAATATTGAATAAATTGAAAAAGCAAGAGTAAAAAAGTTTTTTTTTAACAAATTTTTTCACAAAATTGCGTTGTCATAATTCGAAATGTTTAAATGCTGATTTTTAAGTGAAAGGAGTTTTGTAGTGATGGTTGCCAATCATAATCAGGTTTGGGGGAAATGCCTTGAAATTATCCGGGATAATTTGCCGGAAGCATCTTTTAAAACATGGTTCGAACCTATTGTACCAATTAGGTTGGATGGCTCGGATTTGAGAATCCAGGTTCCTTCTATGTATTTTGTAGAATACATTGAGGACCACTTTATTAGCCTATTAAAAAAGACGCTGCGAAGAGTAATTGGACCAAACGCCAAACTTTCCTACGAACCCATTGTGGTGCAGGGTTCCATGAATACCAAAGTGAAGACCGTGGCTGTACCCACTCAAAATAAAACCAACGTGACAAATAAACCTGTCGAGATGCCCATTAGTGCCGACAAACGTCACGAAATCAAAAATCCGTTTATTATTCCTGGGATACAAAAACTGAACATTGATTCCAGGCTAAACCCAATATACTCTTTCGAAAATTTTATTGAAGGCGATTGCAATAAGTTGGCAAGGTCAGCCGGGCTTAACATAGCACAAAATCCGGGAAAAACAGCCTTTAACCCCTTGTTTATACATGGTGGAAGCGGTTTGGGAAAAAGTCACTTGGCACACGCCATTGGAATCCAGGTGAAAGAACTTCATCCTGGAAAAATGGTATTGTATGTTCACGCCCATCAATTTCAGCAACAATTTGTTGATGCAATTCAAGCCAACGAAGTCAATGATTTCATTAACTTCTACCGCATGATTGATGTTCTTATTATTGATGATGTGCACTCCTTTGCCCAAGGGAACAAACCGAAAACTCAGGACGCCTTTTTCCACATATTTAACTATCTGCATCAGAATTTTAAACAACTGGTTCTGACCTGCGATAAAGCACCTGCCGAACTACAGGGATTAGAACAGAGGTTGTTATCCCGTTTTAAATGGGGATTAATAGCGGAATTGAAGGCTCCAGATTATGAAACCCGTTTGGCAATTCTAAAACACCGCTTGTTCCGCGATGGAATTGACATGCAACCCGAGATTCAAAAATATCTGGCAAAACACGTTACTACCAATATTCGTGAAATGGAAGGTGCGTTAGTGTCCTTACTGGCTCATGCAACCCTCAATAAAAATGAAATTACCCTCGATTTAGCGCAGGATTTGGTCGATAAATTAGTCAAAAATACTCGCAAAGCCATCACCATTGACTCCATACAGAATACCATATGCAGTTATTACAAAATTCCAATGGATCAATTGAAGAGCAAAACCCGCCGTCGCGAAATTGTTCAGGCCAGACAAATTGCCATGTATTTTGCCAAATCTCTGACAAAGGAATCGTTGTCCTCCATTGGTTCCAGTATTGGCGGTAAAGACCATGCAACAGTTTTACACGCCTGCAAAACCATTAAGAACCTGATGGATACTGATCGTCGTTTCCGTGAAAGCATGATTGAATTGGAAAAAATTTTTAAGGGGTAACCCAAATAATCCATCGTTGGTTCTGGTTTCTGAAACTACTGTTTTAGCGTAGTTTTAGAAACTTTCGTATTTTTGCACTTTTAAAATAAATGACATGGCAATTTTAATTAAAACACCGGCACAAATTGAGGGAATCAGAAACAGCAGCCGCCTGGCCGCCAACGTGCTGAAATTTATTGAACCTTATGTTGTTGAAGGTGTTAATACGGCGCATCTGGACGACTTGATCCTGAATTATATCACTAAAAACGGTGCCATTTCGGCCACTGTTGGATATCAGGGGTATCCAAAAGCATCCTGCATTTCGCCAAATGAAGTTGTTTGCCATGGAATACCTTCAGAATCAGTTGTTTTAAAAAATGGTGATATTGTAAATATTGACGTCACAACCATTTTAAACGGATTTTATGGCGATACAAGCAAGATGTTTTTTATAGGGGATGTGTCGAAGGAGGCAGAAGATCTGGTTGAAGCAACAAAACATTGCTTGAATTTAGGGATACAGGAAGTGAAACCAGGGGCTCATTTTGGCGACATTGGATTTTCTATTGCACGTTATGCACAAAGTAAGGGATACAGTGTTGTCTATGAATTTTGCGGACATGGTGTTGGCATCCACTTTCACGAGGAACCACAAATAGAGCACATTGCCCGCAAAGGTTCAGGTGCTGTGATGCGTCCCGGAATGACATTTACTATCGAACCCATGATTAATCAAGGCAAAGCCCGCGTAACCATCGACCAGAAAGACGGCTGGACTGCCCGCACCATTGATGGTAAACTTTCGGCGCAGTTTGAACACACAATTCTGGTAACCGAAACGGGTTTTGAAATTTTAACTTTGCCCGATTAAGACAACCCACATTGTACAATCACATAATTACCAGACAATTCTGGATAAATATAAATAGTGTTTTATGACGAATGTCCGTCATAATATATCATATTTTGCCACTTTATTGGCCAAAAGTTCCTCAAACTTTCTTTGGTGCATTCCGCTGCCTGTGATTCGTTTTGCAAAAATTGCATAAAAAATTGTCCTGGGTTGTTACAAATTTCAAAGCAGTTCGTCATTGAACTGAATAACCTATTAAAATTAACCCTTAAAACCCAACATTATGAAACGTACAATCGTTATTTTTGCAGCAATGTGCTCATTAGCAATGGCAAACGGACAATCGGCTATTGATGACGCTTTTAATCGCTATGCCGGAAAAGAGGGCTTTACGACTATTACCATTAAGCCCTGGATGTTTAAGCTCGCCTCGTTTATTGCGCCCGAGGATGAAGACCTGAAGAAACTCGATGGAAAAATCGAGAGTTTCCGGTTGCTAGCTTCCGAAGACAATGGTGTGCAATTTACCGCCGAAATCAGGGAGCAAATGAAGACGCAAGACTATTTTAACGTTATGGAAATTGTGGAATCTAAATCAAAAGTCAACTTTTATGTTCGTAAAAAAGAGGAATCTGTTACGGATTTTGTTATGATAGTATCAGAAAGCACCGAAGAAGTTCTGTTAAACATTAAGGGAAATTTCTCTCTCCATGATTTATCAAAAATGGGCGATAACCATCCGGCTGGCTGTTCATCGTTGGGAATGGCAAATTTGAAACTCTTGAAAAACAAGTAGAATTTGGTATCTTCGCCTTTGGTATGAACGAACAGCAATTCAAAGAACATATATTACCACTCAGCCAAAGGCTTTTTAGCCTCAGCCTGAGAATTACGGGAAACCGCGATGAAGCCAGAGACGTGCTTCAGGATGTTTTCCTTAAACTTTGGACTACACGGGAAACCTTGCACGAAATAAAAAATATAGCTGCATTTGCAACCACCATAACCCGAAACCAGAGTATAGACAGGCTGAGGCTTAGAAATCCAACCCTAGATATTGACATTGCCGGACACCGAATTGAACAGGAAAACGAAATACCTGACAATGAAAATGCAGAGAAACTAGCCTTGATTTCACGAACGTTAAAATACCTGAGCGAAATACAGCAAAAAGTTTTTACCATGCGCGACATGGAATGCCTTGAATTTGAACAGATAGCCAAAGAGACCAATATGACAGAGGAAAACGTAAGAGTTACCCTGTCGAGAGCACGAAAGCGGATACGCGAGTTGATTGAGGATAGAAATAGGACCGAAACTTATAGAAATTAGTACCATGGAAGCTAAAATGAAGCAATTACTTGAAAAATATTATGCCGGCGAAACTTCCCTCGAAGAGGAAAAGTCGCTCAGGAATTATTTTTCCAAACCAGAAAACGGTACCGATTTTGGGATTGAATATCAACTGTTTTCATCGCTGAACATTGAAAACACAACCATGCCGCAAAATTTCGAGGCCGAAATGATGAAGTCAATTCAGGAATCGGATGCTAAAACAACGAAAATAAAACGGATAACGTTGAGAACATTGTCAGCATGGGTTGCTGCCGCTTTGTTGGTTTTTTCCATTGGATTTGGTTGGTATTTTTCCCAAATACACAGCACCCGAATGTTGGCTGACACATATCAGAGCCCTGAAGTAGCATATCAGGAAACTATACGAGTGCTTGTTTGGGTAGGTTCAAAAATGAACAAAGCCCGTCAAAACCTCCAACCCATTGAAAAAATCGATGATGCCCTTAAAACTCTTGAACCAGTGGGTAAAGTTAACGAGAAACTGGACATTGTACGTAGGGTTGACAGAGTACAAAATCCACTAATGACGAAAAATACATCCAGGTATGAATAACATAGAAGCTATATCAATTTATAATTATTCTGAATACCAATAGCTTCAGGTAAAATTCTTAGGTAAAAAAGAACTAATATTCTAAGAACCCCTCTAGAGAAACATCAAGTAGTTAGCAAACAAATAACAAATCATACAAACTCATGAAAAACACAACTCTGGCACTACTTCTGATCATGTTATCAGGAATGCTGCACGCTCAAAACACACCGGTGGACAAACTTTTCGAGAAGTATTCCGGTAAAGATGGATATACCGTCATAAACATATCAAGTCAGATGTTTGGACTATTCGCCGCCATGTCAGGCGACGATAAAGGATCGCAGGATGCTATGAAAGGAATTACCGGAATCAGGATTCTGGCTGAGGAAAAAAAGGCAGCCACTCCCGAATTTGCATCCGACATAAAAAACCTTCAAACCAAGGAATACATCGAGATGATGTCCATTAAGGAGAAAAATCAAGACATTAAATTTCTATTGCGCCTTAATGGTAAAGTAGTTTCAGAGCTGTTAATGCTGATCGCCGGAGAGGAAAACGTGCTAATTTGCATTCAAGGCGATAACATTAACCTGAACACCATATCGAACCTATCGAAAACAATTAAAGTTGAAGGGATGGAGAACCTTGAGAAAATTGAGAAAAAAGAGTAATTTTCGGCCACGATAACAGGAAATATTGCATCTTTGCAGCAAAATTTCCCATTATGCTTTACCTCCTTCTGAGCGTTCTATCATCATCAGCCATATTGGTTATATTCAAAATAGCAGGGAAAAGACAATTTCCGGCTTTGTTATTGGTAATACTCAACTACTTTTCAGCTTCGTTTTGTGGTTATTACCTTGCCGGAACAACCCCTTGGCATATCGTTCAGCATTCCGATATACCCTGGATTCCCATAGTTATTGTCGGTTCTGTTTTTGTTTTTACTTTCTTTTTAATAGGCGAAACCACACGAAAATCGGGGATTGCCGTTACTACCATTGCCGCCAAAATGTCGTTTGTATTGCCAGTGGCTGTGAGTTTTCTGATTGATCCTAACGACAAATTCAGCGTTGGAAAAGCATTCCTGATAGCTGTTGCTTTGATTGCAGTAATTTTGACTGTTTATAAGAAAAATGACGAGAAGCAAAAGGCGTGGCTTTATCCTTTGCTGCTCTTTATTTTACTGGGGTTTGCCGACAGTTTGGTCAAGTACATGCAAACTCACCATATTAGAGACATGCAGTCCACCTCGCTCTTTGCCGCCACCCTTTTCACCGTGTCTTCTTTTTTTGGTTTTGTTATTTGGTCGTTCTATGGGCCTAATAGAAAACTCGTGTTTAAACCCCTAGTGCTGGCAAGCGGGTTAGCTCTCGGGGTTCTGAATTTTGGTTCGCTTTATTTTTTAGTGAATGCCTTGAATAGCCTTAGCGTCAATAGTTCTATTGTATTTGGAATAAACAACTTGGGTATTGTAATTTTATCGGTGACAATTGCGGTAATAGGGTACAAAGAAAAACTGTTAACTATCAATAAAATAGGAATACTTATTTCAATTATCGTTGTAGGTCTTATGATGCTGAGTTTCTGATTTATCAAAAGCTTTTCAATGATTTAATAAAGTTGGTTTCCTAGGACGTAACTTATTCGTTTGAACGTTTGTTCGTATTCAAATCAAATATTGCCACCTCGGGCCACATGCCTATACGACCTTTAAAAGCAATAAAACCGGCTCCGGTATTTACATACAGGTTTTTCCCGTTTTCACTATATAATCCTCCCCAATGTTTGTATCGCCAGGCCGCAGGACTGAATGTCAGCCATTGGGTGCGCATTCCAACCTGAAAACCGTGTGTGTGGCCGGCCAGGGTGAGAAAAATATTTTTTGGTGAAGAGAGAACCTCCGCCTCCCAATGGTCGGGATCGTGAGTTAGTAAAATTATTTGCTGTCTGTCAATTCCACTCAACGTGTGTTTCAGGTTTCCGTAACGGGGGAATGGAGGGTGTCCCCAGTTCTCGACACCGGCAATAATAAGTGTGTCCTGGTTTTTGATAATTGGCAAATGCTGGTTTTCCAATACCTGAAATCCTGTTTTACGCAAAAAAGAGATTACTTTCACATGATTGATTTCTTTGTCGTATTGTGTTTTCCATGGAATATAATCACCGTAATCGTGGTTGCCCATGACCGCTATTTTACCGTCATTGGCCTTTAAACGGCTGAAAACAGAATCCCAACCTTGCGTTTCCGTCCAGAAATTGTTAACCAAATCACCTGTGAATACAATCAGATCGGGGTTAAGGTTGTTTATTTTTTCCACAAAACCTTCCCAGCGCCCAATTGAATGGGGCATGGTACCTAGGTGCATATCCGACAATTGTATAATCCGGTATTTGTCAAACGATCTCCCTAATTCCTTGTTTTCTATTTTATTGTAATGTTCGATCAACATCGTTCTGCCAATCATAAACCCGTATAGACCAAGAATCATGATTGCGATTATTAGCGTGTTATTGAATGGTTTGAAAACCTTTCTTCTGAAATTGGGTAAAAACCAAAAGGTTGCAACCGAAATTAGGTTAAGCATCATTAAAACAAAGCGGGGTAGATACCAAATCATGGTCCATGTTATGGCGTAAAAAAAATAATTGTAGAAGTTAACACCGCTTATATCTGCTTTAACCGGACTGGAGAGAAAAATGGAAATAAAATAGGCTGGGAATAGGACACCTGCGTACCTGTTAAACCATTGAAGGGCTTTGGCGAATCGATTATTGTATTTTGACAGATAACGCGAAAACCAAAAGTCAACCAATACAATAAAGGCAATTATTATTATTGATGAAAAATAGAGTCTCATAGTTGTGTATTTGTTTTTTCTGGCAATAATAACCAACAAGAACAGATTTTGTTTCTTGCTGAATAAAATCTGTTTATATCGGTTAATGCAATTTGATGAATATTTCCACAAAACAGTTAAATACCCAATATTGTCAACATATAACCACTACCATGAATATTTTCGATATTAACCGAGGGATCATCTTTCAAAAATTTCCGAAGCTTAGTAATATATACATCCATACTTCTGGCAGTGAAATAGTTACTATCGCCCCAAATCTCGCGAAGAACAATATCCCTTGAAACAACCTGATTGGGGCTTTTGGCAAGCATATAGAGTAGCTTTCCTTCTTTGGGGCTCAATTTTTCTTCTTTCCCGTTGAGGCTCAGTATGCGTAAGGTGGGATTATACTCATACTTCCCAATGGTAAAGGGTTTATCGGTTCCTTGAAGCAATTCCTGACGACGACGGATTATAGCTTTTATTTTGTACAAAAGAACCTCAGAATCAAATGGTTTTGTAATATAATCATCGGCTCCAAGCCTGAACCCTTCTATCATATCTTCTTTCATTGTTTTTGCCGTCAGAAATATGAATGGCACCATAGGATCTTTTGATCGTATTTGCTTCGATAGTGTAAATCCATCTACATGTGGAAGCATTACATCAAGAATACAAAGGTCAAATACACGTTTCGAAAATTCCTCCATTGCTGTCTTTCCATTTTCAACCCAAACCACGTTAAATTGGTTCATTTCCAGATAGGAGCGAAGTACCGTTCCGAAATTAATATCATCCTCAACTACGAATATGGTGTATTGCTTTTTCATATGTTTATA
>JBBISE010000040.1:0-23355 GCA_037441445.1 Salinivirgaceae bacterium | reverse complement strand
CATTCAATTTTTTTAACAAAAAAAAAGGACTGTCTAGTCTTTTTAGACAGCCCCTGAAAATCACATTCGTCTGATACTGTGTGTATTAGCAAATCGCTGTCAAAAAAAGTGTCGAAGTCAGGAGTAAATGCACCCAATGGTTTCCCTTCCGTGCTCGATATCAAGTATTGGTAAACTTCCACGGCTTTTTGGTTATCGCCTTCCAAAATGGTCTTTAACAGAAGCTTTCTCCCGTTATTTACTAAAATTTCGGTACTGTCAACAAAATTTCGAATTTCGTTGCCAATTTGTGAAAAGCTTTTACTACCGATAGACAATACAACGATTAATGGTAGAAATACCTTTTTCATAAATAAACCGATAAAAAAGGAAAGCCCCTGCTACAGAGGCCTTCCCAAATTATGCGTTAAATTTCGGCCAACGCTTTTTTTATTTTTTTCACGGGCAATTTCCCGGTTTTTCCTTCTTCCTCAATGGTTTCAAACAACGAATCAACGCTAACTACTCCGGTTTTCGCGGCCAGGTAAAACACCGAGAAAAGAGATGCATCGCGCGATCCGATGGAACGAAAATCGTATTGAACAACGTTGGCTCCGGTTGAGGGAACGGGCAGGCTTGAGTCAATAAAAAGCGTCCCCCCTGTCATTCTCTCAATCCGATCTTTGCTGTGAGCCAATCCATCGGCTGAGGTAATAACTGCCATGTCGGGCACGTCAATACCGTGAAAGTGAATTTCTTTGGGCGAAATTTTTACTTCTGCTGTAGAAAAGCCAACACCAACGGTTACGGGATAACTACTTTTTTGTGTTACAGCTAACTGGGAACGAATTGCCGCCTTGCTGATTAAACCGGCTGCCAACTGTACTCCTTCTCCGGCTGAACCGCTGAATACAATGGAAACAGAAGACTCGAGTTTGCTTTTCTCGCTCTGCGATATTTTCGGTAACCGGGCAAAGAGGTTGTCGGTTTTGCGACCTTGGTGCGCAACAAACACAGGGCGTTCGTTTGTCCATTCTCCAAGAGGTTTTCCGGTTGATTCCACAATTTCAGAAAACTTCTTTTTTGGATTGAGTTTTACTCCGTAGCTTGGACAAATTTCCATTACCTCGACCATGGAAAACCCTTTTATTGTAAAGGCTTTCTCTAAGGTTGCTGAAATATCGCCCATTCCCACTATTCTGGTAACAAAGGCAGCGCCGGCAGCATGCGCCAAAGCACACAAATCGTAGTTGTTAAACTTGTTTCCTTCGCCAGAAGTGGTTGTTACAAACCCCATCGGTGTCAGACCACTGGTTTGTCCTCCGGTCATGCCATACAGGAAGTTGTTGTGTACCAACACTGTCATGTTCAAATTAAGTCGGGCAGCCTCCATAATGTGCTGCAGGCCAATGGTAGCTCCGCCATCGCCAATAAACACAATTACTTTTTTAGATTCGTCCTTCAGGCCAAAACAAATTCCAGCCGCCAGTGCAACCGATCGACCGTGCAAACCGTGGGCGTTGTGGGTGTTGAGTGTCCTGTCAATAATTCCGTGACAACCAATGTCGGTAACCGAAATAATGTCCAACGGTCCCATTTTAAGGTTGTCGCATGCTTTTGCCATGTTTTTGGCAATTAAATCGTGTCCACAACCTTTACAAAAAGGCAGTGTGGTAGTATTAAGTATTTGAGTCATGACTGTACCTCCTTCATAATTTGTTGTGGTGTAATCATTTTACCCAACCCACCTACAAAACGGTGACCTTTGGGTTTGTTCATACCATACATCATATCGCTGAACTGGTTGTTTATATTTTCTTCGGCCACAACCACTTTTTCATATTTATTCATTATTTCCAAATAGACAGGTGGTGTTGGAAATAACGTTTTCGGGTTTAAGAAGGAAGTTTTAATTCCATTGGCATTCAACTCATTTACAGCATCCAGAGCAGCTGCCGCCGTCACTCCAAAGGAAACCACAAGGTTTTTGGCACCAGGTACGTCCTGGTAATTATAGACCGTATATTCTGGAAGTTTGGCATACATTTTTTCCTCTAACCGGCGGGTATTGGCCATTGATTCGGTGTCGGCATTCATAAGAATTCCAGCCTGGTTGTGGGTTGATGCTGTAACCCGCACCTGATGTTTCGATTGGTTGATGGATAGAAATTCGGGAACCATATCCACCGGTTTGTAAGGTTTATAGGGTTCTTCAGAATTATATTCCTTGCGTTCCACCGGTTTTATTTCGGGCAAAACCGATAAATCGAAGCTTTTTTGTGTCATGGCTTCCTCTTTCGAAGTAAGCAATACCACCGGAGTTCGCAATTTTATCGCTGTTTCAACTGCTTTGGCCGACAGGTTCCAGCAGTCTTCTAAAGTCGAGATGCTGAAAACCGGGGTTGGGTGACCGCCCGAAATCATGCCGCGCAAATGGGTAAAATCCCCCTGAGCACCACAGGTGGCCGTTCCAGTGGCGGGACCAAGACGTTGCACCAGAATAATTACCATGGGCAATTCCATCATGTAGGCCATGTTAATAGATTCAATCATCAGGGCAAATCCCGGGAACGAGGTTGCTGTTATGGGCAAATGTCCAGCAAGGGAAAGTCCTGTCATCCATTGTAAAGTTGTGATTTCATCCGGCGCGGGAAGCATCAGCGGCATTCGCTGAGTTCCGTACAAGTATAATGAGTTGGCCGGGGTAATGGGATAGCCAATAAAAGTATCGGCCCCTGCGCGCGCCATAGCCTCTATAATGATGCGCGAACCGTCGACAAGTTGTTGATTATTGGTTGTTTGGTCGTTCATATACAACGCTGTTTTTAATAAGTTGCTCAATTTTTTCTTCTGAATAGTTCAATTCCTTGCTCAGGATTTGACGTGTGTGCTCGCCATAATGCGGTGGAGGGGTCAGATCGTTCACCGACAGGTTGTCGGAAGTAGTAAAAGCAATGTGGCGTACACCTTTGATTTCCATTCCATTTTCGTATTTTCCGTGCAACAACATGGGTTTGGTTTCCGGAATTTCGAAAACTTCCTGCATGTTGAAAACACCGCCGGCTGGAATTCGTTTGTCATCAAGACGTTTCAGTATTTCATCGCGGGTGTATTTGGCTATATGGTTTTGAATTAAACCATTAATCTCGGTTTTATTAATTACGCGGTAATAATTTTTCGAGAATTTCGGGTCTTGCGCCAGTTCAGGCATTCCAATTACATCGCACAGTTCCTGAAACTGTTTTTCGGTTCCCACGGCCAACACAATTTCTTTGTCATCGGAGGTTCTGAAAAGAGTTCCATATGGTACAATGTTTGGATGATCAGATCCCATACGTTTCGGTATTGCTTGCCCAACAAGCCAGTTTGTTGCCTGATTAACCAACGATGCCACTCCGGCCTTAAATAGTGAAGCCTCAATGAATTGTCCTTTTCCTGTGCGTTCGCGGTGCAATAATGCCAGCAAAACGGCTTCTTTCAATTGATGGGCAGCCAAAACGTCCATTAAGGCAACAGGCATTTTGGTTGCCTGGCTATCGGGTTGACCATTCATGTAGGTAAACCCACTTTCGGCCTGAATAATGGCATCGAATCCAGCACGAGGATTATCAAGCCCGTAACCGGTGATATGGGCATAGATAATTTTCTCGTTCAGGTTTTTGAACGTTTGGTAATCGACCTTCAGTTTTTCGGCATCACCCGGTTTGTAAGAGACTAGCACGATGTCCGCTTTGCTTACCAAATCGTATATTACCTCAAGTCCCTCTTTTCCTGTTAAATCGAGGGCTAACGAGGTCTTTCCCCAATTAACGCAAGAAAAGTACCCCGAAATATCGGTCTCGATCGATTCTTTGGGGAGTTTCCATTTTCTGGTTACATCACCCTCGGTACTGATGTTTTCTACTTTAATAACCTGGGCTCCCAATTCGGCAAGGAAAGTCCCAATGCTTGGACCGGCAAGAACACTGGCCAGTTCAACAACTTTCATTCCTGTCAAAACAGCAGTCATAAATTATTTCTTTTTGTCTTTTTTCAGGATGTATCCCAAAATCAGGGCAAGAATGGCAATGATAACAGCACCATAGGTTTTATCGAGTTTAAACCACTCCATTTTTTCGGCCAGCATACAACCAAATACGGCAATGGTACCACCAATAAAGGCTATTTTTACACCCAGAGAGGTTAACCAACCGCGGGCATAAATTCCCACCACAATAACAATGGCGCCAATGGCACGGATAGCGTAACTGATATAGGCAGAGTCGAGAATTCCTTTGCTTAGGAAAAGGGCTAGTGGGATAGTAACCAAACTAACAACAATAACTAATTTTTTGGCCATTCCAATTACTTTTTGCTCGTCAGCCTCGGGATTAATAAAACCGTGATAAATATCTTTCGTTGCAATTGTTACAACAGCAAAATTTACGGGTCCAACAGTGGAGAGAATGGCAGCAAGAATGCCGGACAGCGCCAAACCACCTAGCAAAGGATGAATAAATTTGCTGGTAGTCAACAGGGTTGTCAATGCCAATTTTGGATTGGTTCCCGTTGATATAAACAGGCCGGTTGCAGCTATCAAACCTAGAATAGCAGTCATAATTCCAAAAGGGGCAATAAAGGCAGCTGACAAAATAGAAGCTTTTTTTGCAGTTTGCTCATCTTTTGCGGCAAAAATGGGTTGAATACTTGCCTGAGCAGCCATTCCTCCAAGAACACCGCCTATAAACAAGGAAACAGCCGCTGCCCAGTCGGCACTAAAGGGGTTGTAAATGTTTCCAATACTTTTTCCTGCTGCCGCTGCATTGCCCGATAAAATTTCTTGTAATCCAGAGAAACCCCCAACGTGAATAAGCCCCACGACCATGGCAATTCCTAATCCAACAAACATAACAATGGTGTGCATTACCGATGTCACGGCTAAAGCATGCATTCCACCAATGTATGTGTAAAGTGTAATTACACCAGCCGCAATGAATGTAGCCGTGAAAACATTTATGTCAAAAATGGCCACCATAACCGCGGTGGCTGTTTGCAACTGCACATAAGCCAATGTAATATAGGCAATTAAAAACGCAATGGCCGAAACTTTCTTAGCCTGGCGACCGATAATAGTCTCCAACATCTCGCTAACAGTGTGGACATTATTCCTGCGGTAATGTTTTGCAACGGTGTAACCAATAATAATCATCCCAATGGCTGTAGAAACATTGTACAGTATAGGTTCGAAGGAGAGTTTGGTAAAAGCTCGCTCGCTCACCCCGATTGTACTCATACCCCCTAACCATTCGGCGGCCACAACCACCGAACAAAACAAAACGCCAAGGTTTCGTCCGGCAACCAAATAATCGGCCACGGAACGCGAGGCAACTTTTTTTGTCAGGAATGAGATGGCTATAACGGCAGCAAAATAAGCCACCACTACCCAAAAATAAACATTTGTAAATAAAGCTGTCATATAGGTTTCGAATTTTTAGTGTAAAACTTTTATTGCAAACGATTTCGTATATGGTATGTGCCGAGATCAGAGTGCAAATTTCCTTAAAATATTTGATATGGCACAATCATTTTCAGCCTTTTTGTCTTTTTTTTTCAAAAAATTCCCCTATTGCGTTGCCATGTTTGATTGTATTTGAAAAACCACTATATTTGCTTGGGCAAGAAACCAATAAAAACAGTGAAGTTATGACAGACCGCCAAACATATCCAAACCACCAGGAATCGGGCATGACAGAGGATTCTCAGTTACAGTGCCTGATTTTACACAACGACGATGTTAACACCTTCGATTACGTAATCAGCACCCTGATCGAGGAATGCAGCCACGAAGACCATCAGGCAGAACAATGCGCCCTGATTGCTCATTACAAAGGCAAATGTGATATACTTCAGGGCATATTCGACGAATTGCAACCCGTTCGTATTAATTTATTAAATAGAGGTTTAACGGTAACTATTGATTATTTATGAGCCCAATATTAGCCATTGTTTTACTTGTTTTAGTCGGATTGGTTTTGTTGCTACTCGAAGTACTTGTAATTCCAGGTACTACCGTAGCTGGTATTATTGGATTTTTGCTTCTGGGTGGTGGAATTTGGATGGCATTTGATTCCTTTGGAACCAACGGGGGGCTTATTGCCATTGCAGCAACACTGGTTGCATTAGGCCCTGTCTTCTTTCTTGCTTTTCGCAGCAGAACATGGAATAAGCTAATGCTAAAAGAGAATATCGAATCAAAAGTTGATTCATTTGAAGGGTTTGTTCCCAGTGTCGGAGACAAGGGCATAGCCCTCTCCAGGCTTGCTCCCATGGGCAAAGTTATCATTAATGACCGCGAATATGAGGCCAGGGCCCAAAACAGCTATATCGACGAGAAATCAACTGTCGAAGTAATTAATGTAGAATCGAACAAAATAATTGTCAAACTTAAATCATAAACACATGGAATTTCAACTTTTCTTGGTATTTGGAGCCATTGCCATTGTTGCCCTTTGGATCCTGTTTTATTTTGTACCCGTTGGACTGTGGTTTAGCGCCTTGGTATCAGGGGTTAGAATACCTTTACTGCAGTTAATTCTGATGCGTTGGAGAAAAGTGCCACCATCGGTCATTGTTCGGGCTATGATTGAGGCTACCAAAGCCGGTATCCCCTTGAACCGTAATGAATTGGAAGCGCACTTTCTTGCAGGTGGTCGCGTCGAAAAAGTTGTACACGCCTTAGTATCAGCAAACAAAGCCAATATTGATTTGAGTTTTAAAGTAGCCACAGCCATTGACCTGGCTGGCCGCGATGTGTTTGAAGCGGTACAGATGTCCGTGAACCCGAAAGTTATTAATACTCCTCCGGTAGCAGCCGTTGCTAAAGATGGTATCCAGTTGATTTGTAAAGCCCGGGTTACCGTTCGCGCAAACATTAAACAACTTGTTGGTGGTGCCGGCGAAGAAACAGTACTGGCAAGGGTTGGAGAAGGTATTGTTAGTTCCATTGGTTCGGCAGAATCACACAAATCGGTTCTGGAAAACCCAGACAACATTTCTCGCGTTGTTTTGCAAAAAGGCCTTGATGCCGGAACTGCATTTGAAATCCTCTCGATTGACATCGCCGACATTGATGTGGGTAAAAACATTGGCGCTGCCCTATTAATGGATCAGGCCGAAGCCGATAAAAATATTGCCCAGGCAAAAGCCGAAGAACGTCGCGCCATGGCCGTTGCCCACGAACAGGAAAACATTGCTTTGGCTCAAGAAATGCGTGCCCGTGTTATTGAGGCCGAAGCCGAAGTTCCTAAGGCCATTGCCGAGGCTTTCCGCAACGGAAACCTTGGAATAATGGACTACTATCGCATGAAGAATATCGATGCCGATACACGCATGCGCGATAGTATCTCGAAAGATCCATCGGGACACGAAAAAGCATAACAATATAAAATACAACAAAGAGGTCGGCTCTGCTCAGGAACCGACCTATTTGTTTTTAGAGCAAATTGTATTTAAGAATGAAAAAGAAAAAAGAGTTGCCCATACTGGAAGGGATTGAGGTAATTGATGTGGCTGCCGAGGGCAACGCCATAGCCAAAGTTGACGGGAGAGTTATTTTTGTTCCTTTTGTTGCACCGGGTGATATCGTAGATATTAAACTTACACGCAAAAAGAACAACTATGCTGAAGGAGTGGCACTGAAAATCAACCAGAAAAGTCCGTTCCGCACCGAACCCTTTTGCGAACATTTTGGCATTTGTGGCGGATGCAAATGGCAACACCTGAGCTACGAGAAACAGCTTTTCTACAAAAGCAAGCAGGTGGCCGACAACCTGGAACGAATTGCAAAAGTTCCTTTTCCTGAACTGCTTCCCATTGTTGGTTCGGACGATATTAAACACTATCGAAATAAATTAGAATATACTTTTGCCGATAAACGTTGGTTTCTACCAGAAGAAATCGCTGAAAGCAACCATTCTGACATAAGTGCACTGGGTTTTCACATACCCGGCAGGTTCGACAAGGTTCTTGATTTGAAACACTGTTATCTGCAACCTGTGCTATCCGATGAAATCCGATTGGCCGTTAAAGCCTTCTGCACCAAAAACAGCATTCCGTTTCAGAACCTACGGACACATGATGGGATGATGAAAAACCTGATTGTCCGTAACAGCAACACCGGAGAATGGATGGTCATAGTTGTATTCGGCCCAACTGCGCCGGAGGTAATACAAGGACAACTGATGGGTTTTCTGCGTACATCGTTTCCACAAATTACCAGTTTGTGGTCAGTAGTTAATCCAAAAGTAAATGACTCGATTAACGATTTAGAACCCGTGCTTCTCCATGGAAAACCCTATCTGACAGAGAAAATGATGGGGCTTGAGTACCGCGTTGGCCCCAAAGCTTTTTACCAGACGAATCCGGTACAGGCGGAAAAACTTTACAAAATAGCGTACGATTTTTCACACCTTACTGGCAGCGAGTTGGTATATGATTTGTACACTGGCACCGGAACCATTGCTAATGTATTGGCAAACAAGGCAAAATGGGTTGTTGGGGTTGAGTATGTTGAGGAGGCTATTGGTGATGCCCGAGTAAATTCAGAAATAAATTCGATTTTTAATACCACTTTTGTTGCCGGAGACATGAAAGATATTTTAAACGAGTCTTTTATTGAAAAACATGGTCGCCCCGATGTGGTGGTTACTGACCCGCCCAGGGCAGGTATGCACCCGAAAGTAATCGAGAATATTTTACTGGCATCGCCGTCAAGAATAGTTTATGTGAGTTGCAACCCGGCAACCCAGGCACGCGATGTGGCATTGCTACATCCCCACTACACCATCAAAAAAGTGCAGCCGGTGGATATGTTTCCAAATACTCACCATGTTGAAAATGTTTTGCTATTGGAAAAAACGGTAAACAAAAATAAACTCTCAGATTGTCATGATAAACGCATCAAAAGCAATTGAAACGCTTATAAACTCGAACGAGGCCTTTCTCAAGCTGACTGAACCCGAGATTGAAAAAATCAGGAACAACCACCAGTGTATGACCTTCGAACGCGGCGAATCCATTTTTAATGAGAACGAGAAACCCGAAGGGTTGTTGTGCCTTATCGAGGGAAAAGTAAAAATATATCAGGAAGGAGTTGGCGGACGCGAACAAATCCTGCGAATGGCCCGACCAAAAGGTTTTATTGGTTACAGGGCATTATTTGCAGACGAAGACTACGCGGCCTCAGCACGCGCCCTGGAAGATTCGGTGGTGTGCGCAATTCCAAAGATAATCCTGACTGAAATAATGAGCAACAATACTGCTTTTACTCAAAAAATGATGTACTTAATGGCCAAGGAGCTGGGGTTGGCAAACCGGAGAACCGTTGCATTAACACAAAAGCACATTCGGGGACGCCTTGCAGAATCATTGCTTTTCCTTAAGGAAACCTATGGTATGGAAGAGGATGGACGAACATTGCGTGCCTATTTATCAAGACAAGATATTGCCGGATTGTCGAACATGACCACATCCAATGCCATCCGCACGTTATCAACCTTTGTTTCAGAAGGAATTCTTGATATTCATGGCCGGCGCATTCGAATCCGCGATATCAACAAGTTGCGGAAAATAAGCGATATGGGTTGATGAAATTCATTTGTTTTTGAAACAACTGCGTACCGTATAAAAACAGAATTTTCGGTTTTTCACCGCCATACTTCCCGTAAGTTTCGTACCTTGCGGGAAATTTTTTATCCTTTCTTTGGCTCAGAACAATGCACTTCAACCTTAAGGATTACCTGAAAATATCGTTTCTCTACACCTTTGCGGCATCCTTTCCTGCATTGTTACAAATTTTTGTCCTTCCGTTGATCGAAGGCCCGGGGAAACTAAACGCCATTGACTTCTCTCAAATGGCCATAGCGGAATCCATAACTACACTGGTTGGGACGTTCATACTCTTCTCCATGACGGGAGCCATTTCCCGCTTTTTTTACGACTATTTGGACAACCCCATGGGGCTGAACAAGCTTTTTTCGTCCATTCTTTTTGGAATATTGTTCCGTGGATTGATTCTTATTGGCCTTGCCCTGTTGGTAGGAGATTATCTGGTATCGTTTTTCAGCCAGTCACAACTGCACGATTTTTCTTCGTATGGTTACGGATCCATTGCCATTGGCATCAACAGGGCAATTATTGTAACGGCAGCAACCCTTTACCGAAACCAAAAATTTATTGCAAGGTTCATTTGGGTAAACGTACTTCTGGCGGTTGTACGCACAACTGGGCAACTCATTGGTATTTTTTATTTCGACATGAGCTTCATTGGGTATGTCAATGGCTCAGCCATTGGCGGTGGGATAGTAAGCCTTGGTGTCGTTATTTACACTTTTAAAACCTGCGGATTTCGGATTTCACTTACCCACATGAGACCTGTCCTGGTTTTTGCCTTTCCCTTATTCGTTTTCGAACTGGTAAAATGGGGTGTTATGTTTGCCGACAGAATGTTCCTGGAGAGTTCGCCGGAACAACTGGGTATCTACGACAACGCGCAGCGCTTTGCCTCAGGCATTTACATCATATTTCAAGGGCTATATGGCGCTGTCCAGCCTGACTTTTTCCGATATTTGAAAACGGGCGTTGATACTTCCATTTCCGATTTACGGAGACTTACCAACGTCTACTTGCTTCAATCTCAATTAGCTGTTTTAGGGTTGGTTGTTCCTGTCATTACCTACATTTACTTTTTTTTCGAAACAACGTTGGCAACATCGGGTACGTTGGTAGCCATTATTTTCAGCCAGTACATCATTTCCGCACTGAACACTATCTTCTCCATGCCCATTATCTTCTTTAAACGCACCGATATATTTCTGTACATCAATCTGGCAGTTTTGGCCATTAGCCTGACAATAAACTACTTTCTAATTCCATTATACGGGTATTACGGAGCCATAATATCCTCATACACAGCAAATCTAGGACAGTTGGCGCTTTTTGTTTTAATTCAAAACCGGATTATGAAAATACAATGGAACTATCAGAAGACCCTGCTTGTACCTTTGTTAATTGTTGGGTGCGCAATAGTGGCTGAAATATTAAAAATTGGGTTCGGGCTTAATTATATGGTTGTGGCATTGGGCTATGTGCTTGTTTCGCTGGGAATAATTGGCGTACTTTATCGGATAGAGGCAAAACATTTCGCACAAAAGTACATAAAATTGAAATTGTAAAGTAATAATTTCTAATTTTGAACAGTTTTACAAAGGCGAAACTAGTTTTTAAACACCTAAAAAAAGTAATATGCAACGTTCGTTAAAGATATTTTGCGCCATGCTTACATTGGCAACAACCTTCTCTTGCTCAGACCAAATTGGCATTGCAGGTGGCGGAGGACGCGAAGGTGAAGTGGTTGTGGTTCTGAACGAAGAGTATCAGAAAGGTCCTGCCGGAACGGTTGTTGATCATTTCTTAAGAGATTCATACCTTCTGCTACCCCAGCACGAGCCCTTGTTTAAACTGTATGTAATTCCCTGGAATTCATTCAGCAACACCTTTAGAGCATTTAGAAACATTATCAGGATTGAAATTGATCCGAAATATACCGAAGCAAATGCAAAATTACAACAGAATAAAAGTCAAACAGTTATAAACTTAACTTCACCCAATTCCGAGGCCTTTGTTGAACTTTTCAATCGTCATGGAAACCAAATTGTAAACGCTTTATCGTTGAGCGAAAAACAGTTTGCCAGAGAGCATATTGAAAAAGGGACAGACAAAATCATGCAAAAACATATTCTTGAAAAGCATGCTGTTGATCTGACTATTCCCAAAGGTTACCAGATAAGAAAAGACACAACCGAATTTATTTACATGAGCATGGAAACCAAAGACTTAACCCTAGGTCTGGTGGTTTACTATTACCCTTATGTTGACAAAAACACCTTCACTCCCCAGTTTCTGCTCAATAAACGCGATTCTATATTTCAAAAGCACATAAAAGGTCCTCTCTACCCTGAAAAGATGTCGTTTATGACAACTCAACGGGAGCCAGTGGCTCCACTGTTTGCCGAAATAAGTATTGAAAACCAGTATGCTGCCGAAATCCGTGGACTATGGATGGTCACAAATGATTATATGGCCGGGCCTTTCCTCAATATCTCGCGGGTTGACAAGGAACGGAACAGAATTGTCACGGTCGAAGGTTTTGTCTATTACCCCGGAGAAAATAAGCGGAAATATATGCGTTGGTTCGAGGCAATACTCGAAAACGTAAAATTTCCCGCGAAGGAAAAGGTGTAATTTTTTGCTTGTAATTTACAATTTATCACCATGAACCAAACAAACATAGCCATATTTGCCAGTGGATCAGGCAGCAATGCCGAAGTTTTGGTAAACTATTTTAATTTCAACCCAAGAATAAAAGTAGCCTGCATAATTACCAATAACCCACAGGCAATGGTTTTACAAAGGGCTCAAAAGCTTAAGGTACACTCCTATGTTCTTTCCCCTTCCGAGATGGAAGTAAACGGGAAAGCGCACGATATATTTGTGCATGAAAGCATTGATTTTATAGTCCTGGCTGGTTACCTGAAGTTAATTCCCGAGTGGATTATTTTCAGGTACAAAGACAAAATTTTAAACATCCACCCCGCCCTACTTCCTAAGTATGGGGGAAAAGGCATGTATGGAAATCGTGTACACGAGGCTGTTATTGCCGCTGGCGAGACCGAATCAGGAATTTCCATCCATTTGGTCAACAGTAAGTACGATGAGGGGAAAATTGTCTTTCAGACAACTTGCCCCGTTTCACCCGATGACACCCCTGATACATTGGCCACGAAAATCCACCGGTTGGAACACAGGCACTATCCCATTGTCATTGAGCAATATATCAGTCAACTCCCCTGATACTGCTGTTACTCTTCCAGATTTAAAAAGTCCTTGATAACACCAAGTTTTGCATGTTTTTCCCATACAACTCCATAAGGTGTCTCCAGGATTGTTGTATTCTTCCAATGGTCTGTTGAAAAGGTAAAATCATAGGTCTTCTCCAAATTTCGGCAATCGAAGTTGTTCTTTTTATAAACCTGGTATTCATAGAGTAATCCTTGAACCAACTCAGTCCAATTTGTCAATAACCCGTTAGTAATGTGGTGGATAACCCGGGCATCAGTTGAAATTTCGTGGGTGGAAGAAATATTGAAAAATTCTCCTTCCGAACTCATAAAATAGAGGAATATACCTTTGTCAAAATCGGGATCAATCTCCATTGATGTACCCGGTATTACAACCTTCATTATTGGAGAAGTCCGGATGTACTTGTATAAAGCGTTTTCAACCAAATATCCCTCAGCATCGGGTTCGTTTATGTTCTCCAGTAAAACATCCTTGTAGCTTTGAAAAAATTGAATGCTTTTATGCGTGCATCAAAGGGATTATCCTCTTCAAAAAAACGGTCAACCAAAATCAGATCGTTGCAATCTTTCCCTGGGTTATAAAGCCGAGCTTTTACTCTGTATCGGATACGTGGCTTGCTCATTGCAAAGATGTTTTTTTCTACAAAACACCCTTTTTGCGCAACTCCCAGAAACATTTGGCAGTGGCGTTTATATCGTGGGCGGCGTTGTGGGCTTCATCGAAATCGTGTCCAAACAACTTGGTGTGTAATTCGGAAAGCTTTGGCCATTTATACCCGCGCGGGCTGGGAATGGCACAAAAATTTACAGAAGATTGCATAGTGCAAATCTTTTTCTTTTTGTCAATAAGGTTTTGCATTCCGGCGCGAAGGAATTCAGCGCCAAGGATTTTCTCGTCGAAACCCATGTTGTGAGCGACCAGAAAGGTTGATTCCTCCACGAGCTCGGCAAAACTGTTGAGCACGTTTTGCAGGGGAAGTCCTTCTTCCATGGCCCGTTGATGGGTAATCCCGTGAATTTTAGCTACATCGGGTGGGATAACAAATCCCTGGGGTTTTATAATAAAGTCACCGCCCTCTATTAGCTTTCCGTTTTTGTCATAATACAAATAGGCCAACTGTACTAAACGGGGCCAGTTGTCAACATAAGCAACCGGAGCTTTGTAGTTCAAGGGTAAGCCGGTGGTTTCGGTATCGAAAAAAAGGTACATTATTTCGTTCTTCAAGGTTTGGCAGCTACAATAGCATAAAAATGGGTGTTTTCCCAGCGATTACATTCGGGTGGATATATGTCAAATATTTGCGGATTTATGAAACCGGCATCTTTAATCATTTCCATCTCTTTTTCTTTAAATCGATACTGGGAATAGTAATTTGTTTTTAACTCATCAGAGTAACCCGAAACCGTAACATCTTCTTTTTCACCCAACTGTCCTTTTGTTATTAGTATACCCCCATCTTTAACGTATTTGAAGTATTTTTTATATAGTTCTCGGCTCTCCTCCTCATTAAAATACTGCATGATTCCAAACATGGTTACCAAATCAAAGGTACTTTCAGTGGTGAATTGCATTGCATCCTGATTTACAATTTTCACGTTGGGGACATCGGCAATATATTTAGAAAAGTCCTGAAAAAGCTCAACAGCCACAATGCTTTTCACCTTCGTATATAACTTGTTTACTACTAAACCAGTACCAGATGCGATGTCCAGTATAGACGTGTCTTCATTGGCGTATTTTAAAATAAAATCAACATCAAATTGGGTGTAATCGTTAAATGAGTTAATCTTCACACTTTTCTGAGATGGTTGGTTTTTTGCCATATTAGCAAAAAAATTCTTTGATTGTGAATTATCCATATTCTTTACCATGATTTTACAAATTCAGAAACCCGTTTATAATCTTCGTATGTGTCAATGTCGTATGCCCTTATTTTCAACCCCTTGATAGGCAAATGGGGTTCTATTTGCTCAAAAACGTTTCCTTGGGTAAAGTGGATTTTGCGGCGTTCCAAACATGCAGGACCTGTCCACTCGTAATCGCCCGATTCGCGAGAAAATGCCAGTACATTGCCCTGTTGATCTGTTTTTACAAAAACGGCTTCGTCTGATGTTATATCAGAGTAACCAATAAATTCTCCAGGTTCATTCAACAAAAGCTTCACATCATCGGGGTGAACCAACAGGTCGCCATCCCATTCCACCACATAATCAAACGCATGACACGCCCCCAGATAAAAACTGGCGCCCGTTTTGGTGCTAAAATACTCATGGTTATAAACAAAAATTACATCCTTGCGGTGTTTTAGAACTTCTTTTACAACATCTTTGGCCTGATAGCCAATAACAATTCTTACATCTTCAACATCCTTGAATAACTCTAATTGCCAGGCAATTATCGACCGATTGTTTATCTTTATCAGGGCTTTTGTTTGGCCAAGTCCCAAGCGGGAGCCAATTCCGGCACAACTTATAATAATTGATTTAGCTGACGACATAGGGCTTTTTCGTTAAATATCAAATAATCAGTAAAAGGAAGGATGCTGTTGGCCGGATGGTGGGTCATTCCGGTTGCAATGGAAATGTCGGCTAATCGCATGGCTTCCATGTCGTTATTACCATCTCCCACAAAAACCACCTTTTCCCTTTGCTCCTGGTAGAATTTTACCACATCTTCCTTTTTTAAAATCTGCTTTATGCCAACAACTTTGTTGTTTTCGACTTTCGCGATGGAAGTATAAGCTTTGCACCCTACTTTTTTGTTAAGGGAATCAACCCAGCAATCGAGGTTTCCGGTTGCAATAACACAGTCATTTCGATGCTCAGTAATAAACTTGTGCAAATGACGGTATAGTTTAACCCCCTGAAGGAGCGTATCAATCTGATCAACAGGAAGTTCTCCAAGAATGTGTACCCTTCGGATAAAACTTTCTACAAAGGGAATATTCCCCTGTATAGTTTCTTTGGTGAGTTCGGCAATCTGCTCTTCTACTTTAAAATGCGACGCAATCAGGGGGAGCGTTTCCTGCGCAGTGATGGTTCCGTCTAAATCAAAAATAAATTTCATTTTCTCACGGTTATGTCAATCCTTTCAGAAAGACAAATTAACGAATTTTACATCATTTATTCAAGAGCGCCTGCAACAAATCGTCCACTATGTTTTCAGCCACTGTTTTTTCGAATGGGGGACGCAAAAATTCATCAACGAATTGACGACGGGTGTTTTTCATTGAATCCTGCTCGTTTATCACCACATTCTCAATGAATTTCTTTATATCAATTTCGTTATAAGCCATATACGACATTTGGAATGCTTGCTTCCCAAAACTATTGAACATGGATGAAACCTTGTTGTCACGCACTGTAAACAAGCTGGGTTTTCCCGTGTAACAGTATTCCGATATGAACGATATGCTGTCATGAATTAGAGCATCGGAGGTTAAAAACAGGTCATTGTATTCTCCCTCTTCGAGTTGACAGTTTGCAGCAGTTTCCCAATGTCTGAAGTATGCATCGGTGCGTTCTTTTCCCCAATCGGGGTGGTTGTATAATTTCAATTTCAGAATTGGATGTGGCTTGAACGCCATCTGGATTTTTCCCTGATACTGGTCAAGTAATTGCGGGAACAATTCTGCATAGAATAAAAATGTTGAATAACTGTAAAGACTGGCATTTGCCTCGAGCGTATGGTGCGGAGCCCAAATAATTCGTTTTACCCCGGTATTGGGATTTTTCCAAACATCCTTTGGTTGATAGTTATTGTCAAGATAGACGTCGGCAAGCGGGTAGCCGGTAACCACCACATTCATTGCCTTTATGCGGGAGAATTTTTTAGCTATTTGACTGTGTATGGGTGTTTCGTAATAGCATCGCCATACAAGATTATGAAACAACTGGTTGTATTGTTCCTCTTCCATATTAACGGACATAATCCCGTAAGGAACGTATGCTGTCAGGCAGTCTAGAAAATTGCCCACCTGAAAATCGGGAGGCGTTAACCTATGGGGTGTACTAAAGAAAACAATATCCGGATTGAATGCTGTTTTAACGGAAATATATTTTTTAGTCTCCGAATTATACGATTTCACTACATTGTATCCTTTTGTTTTGAAGGATTGATACGTTTTTTCCATTTCATCGAACATGGATTCAAAACCATAATTCGTGAATGGAATTACCACCACCAATGGATTAAAACGTGGATGAGCCTCCATAAAACGGTACAATGTTTCATATTTCCATATTGAATCCTGGAAAACAAAAAAAAGGACTTCAAATTTTTCATTATTGCTCAATCTGGCAATAACCTTTTTATAAGCACTTTGACGATAATAGAAGTAGGGTTTGCCACACCAACTTAAAAACCAATAGATTGATAGTCTGACACGCGCCAATGACTTTCTCCATTTTTTTGGCAGAAGCTTTTGCAAAAACAATTCGAGAAACAGAAATACACGCATAGCTTTAAAAGAAAAATAATCAACCGACGGAAATGTCCAACGATTGATTATTATTATGTGTTATACATTTAGTATTAAAAATCCCCCAAAGTCACCGGTAGCTGTTCCAGTGCCCGTTTGGCCTGCTCATCATTGGGTGCCGAGCCGTGCCATTTATGGGTTCCCATCATAAAATCAACCCCGTAGCCCATTTCGGTGCGCATCAGGATAAATATCGGTTTGCCTTGTCCCGCAAGCGATTGGGCATGCCGTATGCCTTTCACAACCTCTTCCATGTTGTTGCCGTTCATTTCAGTAACAATCCACCCAAACGCTTCCCATTTTGCACGAAGGTCGCCAAGGGAGAGAACTACGTCGGTTGGACCATCAATCTGCTTGCCGTTGTAATCGACGGTTGAAATTAAGTTGTCAATTTTCCGTGCAGCAGCAAACATGGCCGCTTCCCAGATTTGGCCTTCCTGTAATTCGCCATCACCGTGGAGGGAGTAAACCAATTTATTGTCGCCATTGAGTTTTTTTGCTAAAGCCGCCCCACAGGCAATTGACAGACCTTGTCCTAATGATCCTGATGCTACCCTCACACCTGGAAGGTTGTCATGGGTTGTTGGGTGTCCCTGCAAACGGGTGTTCAATAGTCTGAACGTGGCTAATTCCTTGACATCGAAATACCCTGAACGTGCCAAAACGCTGTAGAATACTGGGGAAATATGACCGTTGGAAAGGAAAAAAACATCCTGGTTTTTACCATCCATGTCGAATTCCTTTGGATTATGATCCATTATTTCGAAATACAGAGCTGTTAAAAAATCAGTACAACCCAATGAACCCCCGGGATGACCTGATTGTACTGCGTGTACCATTCTTACGATATCACGACGGATCTGCGCCGCGGTGGCTTCTAGTGTCTTTATGTCTGTCATTTTAGTGATCTTTTCTGGTAACATTATGCTATATTGGTATAAACTGCCTGAATGTCATCATCGTCCTCAATCCGATCTAACATTTTCTCAATGTCAACCAATTGTTCATCGGTAAAGTGGACGGTTGAGTTTGGAATGCGCTGCAGCGAGGCCTTGTCAACGTGAATGCCCATCTCCTCTAGGGCTTTCGACATGGTTCCAAAATTCGTATAATCTCCGTAGGCATAAACTTTTCCGTCGTGTTCATCAATTTCACTAAGTCCGGCATCAATAAGCTCGAGTTCAAGTTCTTCGATGTTCATTTTGTCGGTTTTTGCGAATTCAAACACAGCTTTGCGCGTAAACATAAACTCGAATGAACCGGTTGGTACAAGACCTCCTCCGGCTTTGTTGAAATAGGCCTTTACATTGGCAACGGTGCGTGTGGGATTATCGGTAGCACATTCAACAACAACCAACACACCATGTGGGCCTTTTCCTTCATAAAGAATCTCGCTGAAGTTTTCAGCATCCTTTCCTGCGGCACGTTTAATGGCTGCTTCTATGTTATCTTTGGGCATGTTCTCCGCTTTGGCATTCTGAATGGCTGTCCGGAGTTTTGCATTAAGATCGGGATCTGTTCCGCCTTCTTTAGCCGCAATGGTAATTGCTTTTGCCAATTTTGGAAATACCTTGGACATTTTGTCCCAACGCTTTTCTTTGGCTGCACGCCTGTATTCAAATGCTCTTCCCATAGTTCAATATTTTTCTTTCATTTTAGAAGTGCAAATTTACAATTTAATGTTTGGGGGACAATCTGGAATAGTGAAAATATTTTTAGGCTGACAGCCCGAACTTTTCCTACCCATTCCTCTTTTTGACCGCAAGTCAATCCAGACATCATTCTTTCGGTTGTTCTTTAAAACAATAGTGCAGTTTCATATCGCTCAGGATTTCAATTCCCTTTTGTTCCACATCAGGATTGTTGTACTTCCAAACAATGCTTGACTTTATCCCTTTATTGTTTAGTATCTCTATTATTGAGCACAGTAACTTTATAAAGGGAAAATTCTCGGTATTAATCTGATTAAGAAATAGTTCGCATGAAATCTGGGCAGGAGAAAGACAGGTTCTTCTGTTCTGAAGCCACTTTACTACCGGTAAAAAAAAAGGAAATGGTTCTTTTTCAATGGCATTTCCATGTATTACATAATCACCTTGCAAGTCGAAATAGACCAAAGGAGTGGTTTTTGATTTGGAAATATTGATTGATTCCTGCTTTTCTACCGGGATTAGCTGAAAAGGAAACTTGGCAATCTCAGCAAAATCTTCCCCATCCTCCCGAACGTCATCATCGTCGGAATAATGATACCAGTAAAGGGTTACCCATGGCTTGTCAAGGTTGTTTATTCTGCGAACCAGGTCGGTAATGCATAGCGAAGAAGGATTGTTAAAGTATTCAAGGTCAATATGTATGGAAAGCAACTTATTTTCACGTGAAAGATAGGTTTCTATCCAGTCGCAAAAACCCGCGAAAAACTGAGGGGCATTTTCCGGGATGGCAATTCCCGAAACGTAAACCAACCCTTGATTATAGTTTGTATAAACAAAAGGTGTTTTGTTTGTTGGATAAAGAATAATGTTTTCCATCACCAGTGGTTGGAAAAAGGAAGCCCGGAAAGAAACAATATTGCTACCCGTGCTCCCTTAAATATTAGCTTATTGTTTTCGTTATTTTGGTTGCCACATGCACCGGACAGGTGATTCAATTCTTCCTTCTTTTTGAAGGGTTTTCATGGCTTTTTCAACCTCTTTTTTGTCGAGACCCGACAGGTCTGCAATCTCACCAGCCTTTAATGGTTTTCCGGCTTTTTTCATGGTGTCAAGGACTTTTTCTGTGCTCATAGATTTTTATTTTAAAGGGTTATCGAATGCATTCTGATGGTTTGCACGGCAAAATTTTGTCCTAAAATTCGTTTTATTAAACGTATTTGTTCCGGGAAAACCATAGAAAAACCAAATATAAAGAATATTTTTGTCGCTGGTTTGCCAACGAAGGCAAAAGTTAACAAGTAATTACCATAACTTAATATATATCATGGGTTTACAATGTGGAATAGTTGGATTGCCAAATGTGGGCAAATCAACCCTTTTTAATTGTTTGTCGAATGCCCGGGCTGTGGCTGCAAATTTTCCTTTTTGCACCATTGAACCAAACGTGGGCGTGATAAATGTCCCCGACGAACGCCTGACGAAATTGGCACAAATTGATAACCCGGAAAGAGTTATTCCGGCAACAATAGAAATTGTTGACATAGCAGGTTTGGTCAGAGGGGCAAGTAAAGGGGAAGGCCTTGGAAACAAATTCCTTGGACATATCCGGGAAACAGATGCCATAATCCATGTTCTGCGCTGTTTTGACAATGACAACGTAACCCACGTTGACGGAAAAGTTGACCCGGTACGCGATAAAGAAACCATTGAGTTCGAACTGCAAATAAAAGATCTGGAAAGCGTTGAAGCCAGAATCCAGAAAGTGGAAAAAAAGGCGAAAACCGGTGGGGATAAAGAGTCAGCTAAAATTCTGGAGTTGCTTTTAAAATACAAAGATGCTTTGGAAAAAGGACTTTCTGCCCGAGCAGTCCAACTTGATGAGAATGAGAAAAAATTGGTTGCCGATCTGTTTTTGCTTACAAACAAACCTATTCTTTACGTTTGCAACGTGGATGAAAAATCTGCAATATCAGGCAACGTTCATGTTGACCGGTTGAAAAAAGCCATTGAGGCTGAAAATGCTGAAGTGCTTGTGATTGCTGCTGCCACCGAAGCTGAAATTGCCGAGTTGGAAACGTTTGAAGAGCGCCAGGTTTTCCTCAACGACATGGGCCTTGCTGAACCGGGAGTAAACAAACTGATAAAATCGGCCTACAGATTATTAAACCTCGAAACCTATTTCACAACGGGTAAAGACGAGTCGAGGGCCTGGACAATTCACAAAGGAATGAAGGCCCCCGAAGCTGCTGGCGTTATCCATACTGATTTTCAGCGAGGTTTTATCCGCGCCGAAGTTATTAAGTATAATGACTACATAAGCCTTGGTTCCGAAGCCGCTTGCCGCGATGCCGGAAAAATTGCCGTACAAGGCAAAGAGTACGTTGTGCAAGACGGCGACATCCTTCATTTCCGTTTCAACGTTTAGAAATTTTGCTTATGCTCCGGTTTATTATCATTCCTTTTTTTGCACTGGTCATTAATTCGATGTTTGCTCAAAATATTCCCAACGTCCCTTCGGATAAACCCAAGTTGGTTGTAGTAATGGTCGTTGATCAGATGCGCTACGATTATCTGGCCAAATTCAAGGACAATTTTGGAAAACAAGGATTCAACAGGCTTCTGGCTGAAGGTTCGTTGTGCACAAACGCCAGGCACGAGTACCTCCTGACCCAACAATTGCCCGGCTACGCCACCATTGTTACAGGTTCCATGCCATCAATGCACGGAATAGCATCAGACAAATGGTACACACGGTTGCGTAACGAGGAAAAACAGGCTGGGATCGACAATACAGTTCAGTCTATCGGCACAAAAGGGAAAAACGGAAACTTCTCGCCCCGCGATCTATTGACAACAACGATTTCCGACGAACTGGCGTTAAGCAACCACCATCAGTCAAAAATACATTCCATTGCCTTCGACGGACGTGTTTCAGTTCTTTCCGGTGGTCATGCAGCCGACGGGGCATGGTGGTTTGACATTTATTCCGGTAACTGGGTTACCAGCACCTATTACCATGATTCGCTACCACAATGGTTGCAGGAATTTAACGCAAAAAAACTTCCTGAAATATACGTCGATCGACAATGGGCGCCACAACTCGAACTGGAAAAGTATGCTTTGGGTTCCAACAAGGGTGCAAGTCGGAAAGTGAAATTCGAGAAGTTGGGATTCTTGTATGACATGCTTAACCTGAGAAAAATAGCACAAAGTTTTAAGGTTCTGACGCGCACACCGTTTGGAAATACCTTTACCTTCGATTTTGCTAAACAGGTTATCATCAACGATTCTTTGGGCCGCGACATCCATCCCGACATGGTCGTTTTGGGATTAAATCCCATTGGGGTCATCAATCAGGAATGTGGCCCCATGTCGGTAGAAATAGAGGATGCCTATATCCGGCTCGACGAGGATATTGCCCAATTCATTCACTTCCTGGACATGGAAATTGGTATGAAAGATGTTCTGGTAGTACTTACTTCAGACCGCGGCTGTCCTCATCCGCCAGCGTATCTGCAACAAATGAATCTTCCATCGGGTGTTTTCGACCAAAAACAGTTATATACGCTGGCCAAAAGCTACCTTAATGTCATATATGGTCAGGGAGAATGGATTACAGCCTACAGCGATAAACAATTCTACCTTAACCATACCCTGATTGAAGACGCCAAACTCTCCCTGTCCGATGTACAAGAGCGGTTAGCCCGGTTTGCACTTCAGTTTTCCGGAGTTGTTAATGCGGTAACAGCCAACACTTTACAGTCAGCCAATTTCAACCGGGGAAGCTTCTCACTTATGCAAAACAGCTACCATCAACGCCGTTCGGGTGATGTAATAATAAATCTGGAACCCGGTTGGATCGAAAAATCCGATTTTGTAGTACAATCAAACTCGGGCTATGATTATGATACACATGTACCCCTTATATGGTACGGATGGAGAGTACCCAGGACTGTTATTTACAGGAATGTGGCCACTACCTCTATAGCCGCCACCTTAGCCGCCATGCTGGAAATTGCGACCCCTGGAGGTTCTTCAGGTGAAGTTATCAACGAACTGATGCAAAAAAACAAGTAACCCACAATATTTTTCTTTCTGGGGTATGCACATGTCACATACTCTTAATTAGTTTATATTCAACAGGAACATGTACGACTCCTTGTTCAACCAATCTTTGAAAAAGAAGTCCTCTGCTTTTTGATTTTCTTCTGTTATGTCTGAATGTGTACTCGTCCAGATAGTAAGATAGGTATTGTTCTCCAACATAGTTTTGATGAGTGCCAAGTAACCATCTTTTAACCCAGATTACGCATTAGCGATTAGAGGAATTTTGAGAGGGTAGTCCCA